>CALMHE010000066.1 GCA_937863865.1 uncultured Anaerolineaceae bacterium
AGACGGGGCAGGGCTTCCCTGGAGGAAGTATTCATCACCCTGATGGAGGAGGATAAATGATTGCAGATGTTTGCACCCTCATCTGGAAGGAATGGAAGGAAATCTTCCTGCAGCGCAGCAATTATCGGGGCGGGATTATCAGCCTTGCCCTCTTCATCGGAGTGAGCGGGATTTTTCTGCCCATTCAATTCAAATCAGAATGGTTGACCAGCCCGATTGACCTGTTTATCTGGATTTGGTTCTCCATCTTTCTTGTTCTCAGCATGGTCACCGATGCCATTGCCGGGGAACGCGAACGGCATACCCTGGAAACCCTGCTGGCGAGCCGCCTCAGCGATCAAGCCATCCTGCTTGGAAAAATATGCGCCTCGGTCATCTATGGATGGTCGGTGGCGATTCTTTCCATCTTCGTGGGTTTATTGACCGTGAACGTGATTGATTCACAGCCTGGTTTTCAAGTCTATCCGCTGCCAATTTTTCTGGGCGGGATTGTGCTCAGTTTTTTGGCATGTGTGTTGATGAGCGCCCTGGGGGTGTTGGTTTCGTTGAACGCGCCCACCGCCCGATCTGCATATCAACGACTCTCGACCGTCCTGGTGGTATTGTTTCTGGTTCCAGTGTTGGGGATCAACCTGCTGCCGGCATCCGCTCAACAATCCCTCCAATTATTTTTGGTGAATTTTAACCTGAATAAAACAATCCTATGGGCAGCCATCATCCTGCTGTTCCTGGATTCAGGATTGATTTTGGCAGCCCGGGTCCGCTTCCAGCGGGAAAAATTACTGCTGGATTAACTTCAATTGGAAAGGAATGCAGGGACGACCTGCATTCCTTTTACGCGCCGGATCTCTACTCAGGTATATTCATTATTAAATCAAACTAATAATCCTGATGTTTTCGAAAACTACGGCAATAAATTGCTTGCCTAGATTCAACATTATGAGTATGATTACTTAATATTTCCATCCCTTTTTTCAATTAAATATTATCGGCATCCTTTTTCTGATCATTCCAGTCTCATTGCTGCCCAGCTGTTTAACTGGTTTTCCAACCTTACTGGCATACCTGGCAGTCCGACATTTCGGAAAGATTACAGGAGGCTTCCCCCATTTTCTCATCGTACCCTGTACATAACCAAATCAGGTATTGATGGGGATTTCCATATCCTTCCGTTCGAATTTCATCCATCGTTACGGTGATGACTGCTTTTAAGGAGGTGAAATCCGCCGATATCCAAATGAACAGCATTCCATCCTTTACAACCCATCGTTTCATTTTTTTCACATGTAAATAAGGAGTATCCCATGAAGAAGTGGTCTGTTCTCATTGGTGTATTGATGGTCATCAGCCTGCTGCTCGGCGCCTGCGCCGGCGGCGGTAAAACCATCAAAATCGGTGTGGTCGCTGAACTCACCGGTGACATCCCCGCAGTAGGTGCTTCCTGCAAGAACGCATCTGAACTGGCGGTCAAGGAAGTGAACGATGCCGGTGGTCTGGAAGTCGACGGCAAGAAGTACAAGGTCGAATTGTTTATCGAGGATAATGCCGGTAAACCAGATCAATCCGCATCAGCGGCTCAGAAACTCATCACCCAGCAAAATGTGGTCGCCATCATTGGACCAAATGCCAGCCGCTATGCCATCCCGGCTGCTGAAGTGGCTGAGAGCTCCAAGGTCATGCTCATCACCCCCTGGTCAACCAACCCAAAGACCACCGTCAACGCCCAGACCGGCGAGTCAAAGAAATATGTCTTCCGGGCATGTTTCATTGATGATTTCCAGGGTTTGGTGGTTGCCAAGTTTGTGCTCAACAACCTGAAGTTGACAAAGGCAGCTGTTTTGTATGATGTGGCATCAGACTACAACAAGGGCATTGCAGAAATCTTCAAAAAGACCCTGGAGGAAAATGGCGGAACGGTTGTTGCCTTTGAGACCTATACAACCGGCGACAAGGACTTTTCCGCTCAGCTGACCAAGATCAAGGATGCCAATCCGGAAGTCATCTTTGCACCCAACTATTACTCCGAAGTTCCCCTGCAAGTTCAGCAGGCGCACCGGTTGGGCATCACTGTTCCCTTTGTTGGTTCGGATTCCTGGGGAAGCGCACAGATCCTGGATCTGTGTGGGGCTGAATGTGAAGGATACTATTTCTCCACCCACTATGCTCCAGACGCCGCCACCCCGGTTGCCACCAAGTTCATTGAGACGTACAAGACAACCTATGGTGCCACCCCGGATGATGTCGCAGCCCTGACATATGATGCCTTCGGGCTCTTATTTATGGCTCTCCAGAGCTCAGGCAAAATTGACGATCGGGAAGCCGTACGCAATGCCATGGCAGTCGTTGCAGGTTACGATGGTGTAACCGGAACGATGAAATTCCAAGAAGGATCAGGCGATCCCATCAAGAGTGCCGTTATCCTGCAAATCAAGGATGGTGCATTCCACTGGTTCGCCAATGCCAATCCCTAGCCGACACCGGCGCATGACCCTCCCGCAGGGAGCTGCCCTGCGGGGGGGATTTTTGTATTCAGGATCCGTCCCATGATAACTTTCCTGCAGCAAACACTCAATGCGCTCCAGCTTGGTAGCATCTACGCCCTGATAGCCCTTGGATACACCATGGTGTATGGCATTCTCACAATGATCAACTTTGCCCACGGCGATCTGTTCATGGTGGGTGCATTTTTCTGCTTTATTGGAGCCACATTCCTCAAATTAACATTCATCCCCTCCCTGCTGCTCTCCATGATTGGCGTGGCGATGCTTGGTGTCGTAATCGAGCGGGTGGCATACCGCCCGCTGCGGGCAGCGCCGCGCGTCTCCGCCATTATCACCGCACTGGGAGTGGGTATCTTCCTGGAAAATTTTACGCTGGTCTTCAGCCCTTATCCCCAGAGCGTTCCCACCCTCATCAAGACAGTCATCTGGAATGTTGGCGGGGTAACCATTTCCAACCTGCAAATCCTCATCATCGTTGTGGCAATCCTGATGATGATCATGCTGGATTTGATCGTCCGAAAGACAAAGGTTGGCATGGCGATGCGCGCCATTTCCTGGGATAAGACAATCGTGCCGTTGATGGGTGTCCCGCTTGACTTAATTATCTCCATCACCTTTGCACTTGGAACCAGTCTGGGTGCCACCGCTGGAACCCTGTATGCCATTGCCTTCCCGGTCATTGACCCTTACATGGGCATTCTGATTGGCTGGAAAGCCTTTATTTCCGCAGTGGTGGGAGGCATCGGTAATATCCGCGGCGCAATGATCGGCGGATTCATTCTCGGAATTGTGGAGATCATGGTGGCTGCCAATATGCCCTCCACCTACCGGGACTTTGTTGCCTTTGGGCTGTTGTTGATCCTCCTGATCTTCCGACCCTATGGCATCCTGGGCAAACCCAGACCTCAAAAGGTGTAGCCATGACGCAAACATCCCGTCTCCTCACCTGGCGTAAAAAACTGGCGCAAATCTGGGAAAAAATCGCCACCAACCGCAAGTTAATGCCCATCCTGTTGGTGGTTGGATTTGCCCTGGCTTTTCTTATTCCCAAATATAACCTGGTCAACCCCTACATTCAGCTCGTTATGATGTATGTGGGAATCAACATCATCCTCACCATCAGCCTTAACCTGGTGAACGGCTACATGGGTGAATTTTCCGTTGGTCATGCTGGATTCATGGCAATTGGCGCTTACATTTCAGCAGTACTGACCACAAAGATATTCCCCTGGGAATCCAATACCCTGCTGTTCCCGGTTGCAGTTCTGGCTGGCGGTGTCGGTGCAGCCCTGATCGGCTTGATTGTCGCAGTTCCCTCCTTTAAAACCCGTGGTGATTACCTGGCAATTGTCACCCTGGCATTCAATATGATTGTTAAATCCGTCATTGAGAATATCGAGGTAATCGGCGGGCCGCGCGGCATCCCGGGCATCCCCAAGCTCACCACAATGCCCTGGGTCTTCTTCTGGACAGTGGTTGCCGTCTGGGTCATCCGAAATTTCATCTATTCCAAGCACGGTCGTGGAGTTCTATCCATCCGCGAGGACGAGATTGCCAGCGATTTGATGAGCGTGAATACCCGCCAATCCAAACTGCTGGCGTTTACCGTCTCATCCTTCTTTGCCGGGATTGCCGGGGCACTGTTTGCCCACCAGCTCATGTTCATCAGCCCCAAGACATTTGATATCCTAAAGTCCACCGATATTTTAATCATGGTCTATCTCGGTGGAATTGGATCGATCGGCGGTTCCATCCTGGGCGCCTCGATCTTTACCATTATGCTGGAAGTACTGCGTCCGCTGGGAATGTGGCGCATGGTGCTGATGCCGCTGGTTCTCGTTCTGCTCATGATTTACCGCCCGCGCGGGATCATGGGCATGCGTGAATTCCGCTGGTTCATCCCCATCGAAGACCTGGAAGTCACCAAGCGTTGGCGAAAAAAGAAGGAGGCTCGCGATGCCGCTGCTTCAAGCTAAATCCGTTACACACTACTTTGGCGGTCTGTGCGCAGTTTCCGACTTCAATCTGGACCTGGAAACAGGCGAGCTGGTTGGCATTATCGGTCCCAACGGAGCTGGCAAAACGACCGTTTTTAACCTGATTACCGGCGTGTACAAAGCCACCAAGGGCAGCATCACCATGAACGGCACGGAACTGGTGGGTTTGACACCCAACCAGGTCACCGCCCAGGGAATTGCACGGACTTTCCAGAATATCCGCCTTTTCAAAGACCTGACGGTTTTGGATAATGTCCGCATAGCCCATTACTCACAGGTGAATTACACATCCTGGGAATCCTTTTTCCATATTGGTCGTTACCGGAAGGAGGAAGCCCAGGTCACCGAGAATTCCATGGATCTGCTGGCAGTTTTCAAGCTGGATTCCTTTGCAGATGAACTTTCCAAGAACCTGCCATACGGTCTGCAGCGCCGCCTGGAAATTGCCCGGGCGTTGGCTACAAAACCCTCCCTCCTGCTGCTGGATGAACCCGCGGCGGGCATGAACCCCAATGAAATCATGCTGCTGATGGATTTCATCCGCTGGATTCGCGAGGAATTCAAGCTGACCATCATCCTCATTGAACATCAGATGCGCCTGGTGATGGGTATCTGCGAGCGCCTGAAGGTGTTGGACTTTGGCGCCACCATTGCTGAAGGTCTCCCGCAGGAAATACAGGCAAATCCCCGTGTACTGGAAGCTTACCTGGGAGAACAGGAGGTCACATGAACGACATACTTCTCTCCGTGCAGGAATTATGTGTCTCCTATGGCAATATTCGAGCCATTCACGGCATCTCGTTTGATGTCCGGGAGGGAGAAATTGTCACCCTGATTGGCGCCAACGGCGCCGGCAAGTCATCCACCCTGCGAGCCATCTCAGGTCTGATTCCGTACACCGGTAAAATCCTTTACAAGGGACAGGAATTGCGGAAAATTTCCGCGGATAAAATTGTCGGAATGGGCATTGCCCAGGTCCCGGAAGGGCGCGGCATTTTCGGCAACCTGACTGTACTGGAAAATTTGAAGCTTGCCACCTGGCAGCGCAAGGACAAGGCTGAAATTCTGAAAGATTTCGATCGTGTCTTTGGCATCTTCCCCCGCCTGCTGGAACGGAAAACCCAGTTGGGCGGAACGCTTTCGGGTGGTGAGCAGCAAATGCTGGCTGTCGCCCGCGCCCTGATGAGCCGCGGCACAATGATGTTGCTGGATGAGCCTTCGATGGGTCTGGCACCGGTTCTGGTACGGGAAATTTTCCGTGTGATCAGCGACATCAACCAGAGCGGGACAACCGTCCTGCTGGTGGAGCAGAACGCCAACATGGCGCTGCGCGCTGCCAACCGGGGTTATGTACTGGAGACCGGCTCGATCACCCTCACCGGCAGCGGTGCGGATCTGCTGGGCAACCCCCGCGTAAAGGAAGCCTACCTCGGCGGTTGAGTTCCTCCCCGGGATCATCCCCTGCATCAAAGGCACGCGTCTGCACGCTGACACGTGCCTTTACATTTCATGTCATGCAAGATTTACATTCCCGGGAGGTTCATGCCACGACACATTCACTCCCCGGTTGGATTGAAATTGACCTGGACGCCATTACCCTCAATATCCAGCAGATCTAAAAACACATCGGCGATTCGGTGGGGCTGATTGCGGTCGTAAATGAAATCATGTCCTCACTTCTGCCCAGACCGGGCAGGTTTTACGGTTCAGGCGGTGAACAGATGGATCAGAATACCCTGGGCACCCCGGTGAGTGACCTAATTCCATCCAATTTGTGATATATTAATATCCGTACCCCCGGAAGGATATTCCGGATGATCTTAAAATTTTTACAAAAGGAGTTCCTCATGTCTGAAACCCTTAAGAACCTGGCTGATGCGTTTGCCGGTGAATCCCAGGCAAACCGCCGTTATCTTGCCTTTGCCGAGAAAGCTGATGCCGAGGGTCACCCCCAGGTTGCCCGCTTATTCCGCGCGGCAGCCCATGCTGAAACCATCCATGCCCATAATCACCTGCGCGCCATGGACGGCATCCTCTCCACGGTTGAAAATCTCAAGGCTGCCGTGGCTGGTGAGACTTATGAAGCTGTGGACATGTACCCTCCTTTCCTGAAAAACGCCCAGGACGAGGGGAATAACCGCGCCGCCCGAAGTTTCAAGTATGCTTTGGAAGTGGAAAAAGTTCACGCCGAGCTGTACAGCACCGCCCTGGAAAATCTTGGCAAGGAAACCGGGGAATATGACTATTATGTCTGTCCGATCTGCGGTTACACCCATGCCCGTTCCGCCCCGGAACGCTGCCCGGTTTGCGGTGCACCGGCTGCCAGGTTTGAAGTCATTCACTAGTTAAAACTTCATCTCCAACCCCTGTCGGAGCAGGATGTGAATGTTGGAGGCGTGCCGATGATTTCGTTGGATTCTCCTGTATAATTTATTATGAAGGAGATGATCATGAAATCAAATTCAACCGAAGCGCTGAAAGCGTTGTTAAGTTTTCCATTCCGGGATCCCAAATCCGGAAGCAAGCTGCTGATTGGCGTGGCATTGATTATTGCCGGATTCATTATCCCGGTTTTTCCCTGCCTGTTTGTAACGGGATACATCGCCCGGATCATGCGGTCCGTCGCCAGTGGTGATGACCCAGCCATGCCTGAATGGAATGATTGGGGCGGACTGCTGAAGGACGGTTTCCGCCTGTTCGCCGTATCGCTGCTTTACATGATCCCGATGATCGCCATCTCCATTCTGACCATTGGAATCATCTACGGACCCATGATTTTCCTGGCTCTTTCGGATTCATCCGGTTATGGCACCGAACTCCTGGTTTTTTTGAGCACCATGCTTTGGACATTCGGAATATTCTTTTTCGTCGGGATTTTCATGTTCTTCATGCTGGCTTATCTTGTGATCCTTCCGCCCATGATGATCCATACCGCCTGCAAGGATGACTTTGGTGCGGCATTTCAAATCGGCGCCTGGTGGCGCATCCTGTGGAAAAACCTGGTCGGTTTTCTGGCAGCAGCGGTCATCACGATTGGTCTTTATTCCGTCCTGGCATTTGGGCTGCAAATTCTGTACATGACGATCATCTTCTGGCTGCTAATTCCCCTGCTGTTTGCCATAATCGGTTTCTACATGGCACTCACGAGCAGCGCGGCATTCGCCCAGGCGTATTTCGCTGGCAGGTAGAAAATCACCCCCCGACCCCCCGAGCCGGTCCCGGCTCCTTATGAACCGATTCCCGCTCCATCCGGTGAATAAGGGGAGACATACAATAATTCAATTAGTGAATTCAGCCGGGCGGTTTCATACCTCCGCCCGGTTGATTTATTAATCAAACCATCTACAATCGCAGAATTGCCTGGGCAGCCAGTTCCAACAACCTGCCTGGAAGCAGGCTGAGCAGCACGACCGCAGCAGCCAACCCGGCTACAAGCACCCTGCCCCATGGATCCGGCGCAGCTTCAGGATCGCCGGCTTTCATGAACATTACCATCACCACCCTGAGATAGTAATATGCCGAGACCACCGAGGTGATGAGACCCACAATTGCCAGCCATAAATAACCGCCGTCAATTGCTGTTTTGAAGAGGTAGAACTTGCCCCAAAATCCCAAAGTCAGGGGCATGCCGGTGAAGGATAGCATGAAAATCAACATCGGCACCGCCAGCCAGGGATATTTTCGCCCCAGACCGGAATAATCATCCAATTCCAAACCCCGACCGCCGGGTTTCTCCAGGGCAATCACTACCGCCCAGGCACCCAGGCTGGTCAAGGCATATGCCGTCAGGAAGAACAGCATGGAACCCACCACCTGGCTGGCTATTTCTGCTTTTCCGTAGGAGGAAAACGCCATCAGCAGATAGCCGGCATTGGCAATGGATGAGAATGCCAGCAGGCGCTTGATGTTTGTCTGTAAAATTGCCAGCAGATTGCCCACAATCATGGTCAATGCTGCAAGAACCGCCAGAACCGGAGCCAGGCTGGCTGCCATGCCCGGGAACAGGGTTAAAAAGACGCGCATCAGCGCCGCCAGCGCCGCCGCCTTGACCCCCACCGACATGAAGCCGGTCACCGGTGAGGGAGCGCCCTGGTAGACATCCGGTGTCCACATCTGGAAGGGAACCGCCGCCACCTTGAAGCCAAAACCCACCACCAGCATGCCCATCCCAACCACAAACAGCGGCTGGTTGACTGCCCCCGTCTGGACCGCATTGATGATTCCGGAAAAATCAGTATGCCCGGTGGCGCCAAAGATCAATGCCACTCCATACAGTAAAAATCCGGCGGTGAACGCCCCCAACATGAAGTATTTCAAACCCGCTTCGCCCGAGTCCGCGCGGGAACGGTCAAATGCCGCCAGAATATAAAGCGGCATGGATAATAATTCCAGGGACAGGAAAACAATGATGAGATTGTGGGCTTGCGCCATCAGCATCATGCCGGCAACACTCAACATCAACAGGACATAATATTCGCCGCGTTCCATTCCCATCCGCTTGAGGTAATCATACGCCAGCCCCACGGCTGTCATCCCCGCCCCCAAAATAATTACATCCATATAGATGGAAAAACCGTCCAACACCACCATGCCGTCGAAGCCCGCCAGAATATGACCGCCTTGGGAAAGGGACAGCCCCATGGCGGCTGCCATGCCGAAGGCTGCCAGGGAGGCGGTCATACTTTTATGATCCTTTGGAATCCACAAATCAACCAGCAGGAGGAGAAGCGCCCAGGTGATGACCACCATCACCGGCAGCAGGACTACCAAGTCAGTCAGGTTCATTCGTCCTCCTCTTTACGGCACCAGGTTCATCAGCGGAGCCAGGATATGCTCCACCGTGGGATTGAGGTAATTCAGGAATATGTTGGGGAAAACCCCAATTACAAACATCAGGATAATCAGCGGCGTCAAGGTTATGATCTCACGGGTGTTCAAATCCAACAGCCCCCGGTTCTCATCCACGGTCACCGGACCCAGGAAAACCTTCTCAAACATCTTAAGCAGATATGCCGCTGCCAGAATCACACCCAGCGCTCCCAGTCCGGCGAACCAGAAGGTCCCCAGAGCGGTGGAACCAAATGCGCCAAGTAAAATGGTGAACTCACCCACAAAACCGTTCAGCCCTGGCAGACCGGCTGAGGAAAGCATCACAATCAGGGTCAGGGCAGCCAGGATGGGCATCACCTTCCATAAGCCGCCAAAGGCTGCCAGTTCGCGGGTATGGCGGCGCTCATAAAGCATGCCCACGAAGAGGAAAAGGGCGCCGGTGCTGATGCCGTGATTCGCCATCTGCAGCACTGCACCCGCCATGCCCTGTTGGTTAAAGGCAAAAATGCCAAGCATCACAAACCCCAGGTGGCTGACCGAGGAATATGCCACCAGTTTTTTTAAGTCCTTTTGGGCATACGCCACCGCCGCGCCATAGAGGATGCCAGCCACAGCCAGCCCTGCCATCCAGGGGGCAAGTTTGACCGCCATTTCCGGGAAGAGGCTGAGATTTATACGAATAAAACCGTAGGCACCCATTTTCAACAAAATCGCTGCCAGGATGACTGAACCGGCTGTGGGCGCTTCCACGTGGGCATCCGGCAGCCAGGTGTGCAGCGGGAACATGGGCACCTTGATGGCAAATGCCAGACCGAAAGCCAGGAAGAGCCATAACCCTGCCCCGGCAAACGCGGCACGGTTTACAAC
>CALMHE010000067.1 GCA_937863865.1 uncultured Anaerolineaceae bacterium
GAATAGCATCTCCCTGTCAATGATATCGGGTATACTCAATTCATCATTTAATCTTTTTGCAGAGGTTGTCATGATCACAGTTGAAAAAATTGATGTGCGAGATCGAAAGCAAGTCAATGAATTTATCATGTTTCATTATGGGATTTATAAGAACACGCCCCAATGGGTGCCGCCATTTATCAGTGATATCAAAACAATGATGAACCCGGACAAGCATCCGTTTTATGAACATTCTGTGGCAGATTTTTTTGTTGCCCGAAAAAATGGAGAGATGGTTGGGCGGATTGCAGCCATGGAATTGATTCCTTACAACCAGTATCATGAGACCCGGGATGCCGCTTTTTACTTGTTTGAAAGCGTGGATGACCAGGAAGTGGCAAATGCATTATTTGAAAGGTCATATGAATGGGCGCATGCCCGGAAATTAACCCGGATGATTGGTCCAAAGGGCTTCAGCCCATTTGATGGTTATGGCGTGCTGGTGGAAGGATTTGAGCACCGGCAGATGATGATTATGATGAATTACAACCATGCCTATTACAAGACCTTGCTGGAGAATGCCGGGTTTGAGAAGAAGGTGGACTTTGTGTCCTGTTACCTTTACAAGGATAATTTTACCTTGCCGGAAAAAGCCCGGGAGATTGCCAGGCGTGTTGTTGAAAGAGGTACGTTTGAGGTAAGGAACTTTGAAAAACGTTCCGAGCTAAAAAAGTGGGCGTGGCGAATTGGTCAGACGTATAACAAAGCCTTTGTTAACAACTGGGAGTATTATCCATTTACAGAACGTGAGGTGCAGTTCCAGTTGGATGCGATCATTATGGTGGCTGATCCCCGGTTGATCAAGATCATTCTACATAATGGCGAAGCAGTGGGGTTCCTGTTCGGCTTTTCGGATATTTCGGCTGCCCTGCAGCGCGCTGGCGGCAGGCTGACTCCCTGGGGTATTGCTGATATGATGCTGGAACTGAAACGAACCAAATGGGTTTCCGGAAATGGGGTGGGCGTTCTGCCTGAATTCCAGGGACGGGGCGGCACGGCACTGATG
>CALMHE010000068.1 GCA_937863865.1 uncultured Anaerolineaceae bacterium
ACCCTGCCGCAGTCCCAACCTGGATATCCGTGTATAACCGCCGTTGCGATTGGCAAAGCGCGGGGCAATATCATCAAACAACTTTTTTACCAGTTGGGGATCTCCCAGGCGGGCAGCTGCCAGCCGGCGGGCGTGGATTTTTGCCAGATCATTGCCCTGGGCGCTGTTGCGCGCCAGTGTAATCAACCGTTCTGCATCTCCACGGATTGCCAACGCCCGTGTTTTTGTGGTTTTAATACGTTCATGATCAAAAAGTTGTTTGATCAATGTCTTGCGCATGCCTGCGCGGCGGTCTTTACCTCCACCAGTTTTAAATCCAGATACCTGATGCCGCATAGTCTCTTACTCCGATTCTTTTTCTTCTTGCAGGTAACCCTTTTCCTGCATTTTCTGGCGCAGCTCTTCAAGGCTCTTTTCGCCAAAGTTGCGAATGGACATCACCGCTTCATCACCCTTCTCCAAAAGCTCCAGCACATCACCAACAGTGGTGATGCCCGTGCGCTTGAGGGAATTGAAAACCCGCACCGAGAGATCCAGGTTTTCAATTGGGGTTTCAGCAGCTTCACTCGTCAACCGGCTGCCCGGTGTTTCCTTTTCAACACCCATCATCAGTGTTTCTTCGTTGATGCCTGAAATGAAACGCAAATGGTCCATCATAATCTTGGAAGCTACGCCTAGCGCTTTTTCCGGTGTGATGGTCCCGTCTGTCCAGATTTCCAGTACCAGTTTGTCGTAATTGGTGCTTTGACCAACGCGTGCGCCTTGAACTTCGTAGTTCACGCGCCGCACCGGGCTGAAAATGGCATCAACCGGCAGATCACCGATCGGTAGTTTCCCACTGCGATCCGCAGCTGGAGAATATCCCCTGCCGCGTTCCACAGTCAGGTCGATCTCCAGTCGGGTCTGGCTGTCATTCACCTGGAAAAGATACAAGTCCGGATTGATCAATTCCACCTCTGCCGGAACTTGGATGTCGCCAGCAGTCACGGTGGATTCACCCCGCACTTCCAGGTGCAGGTAGGTGCTGTCCACATCGTGAAGGATCATCCGCAGCTGCTTGATTTGAAGCATGACCTGGATGACATCCTCACGCACTCCCGGGATATCGCTGTACTCATGCAGCACATCCTTGATTCGGATGGATGTGACAGCCGCCCCCTCCAGAGAGGAGAGCAGAATCCGGCGCAGCGAATTACCCAGGGTGACCCCATACCCGTTTTCCAGAGGGCTGATGATAAATTTGCCATAATTGCGAGCTTCTGCTTCACGCTCCACTTTTGGCGTTACCATGTTACTTAAGGCACACATGTTTCACCCCTTTCCATTGCAGGTGAGTGGTTGCACTTAGCCATCATCATTACCGTGAGTAGTACTCGACGATCAACTGTTCGTTCAGGTTGCCGTCAATCTCAATCCGTTCAGGCTGGCGTACAATTCGACCACTCAGGGTTTTTAAATCCCTTTCAATCCAGGGGGCGCAGGTACGCTTTTCGGCATAATCAGCCATTTCTTTGAAGAAAGGTTGCTTCTTGGCCGTTTCTTCAACCGCAACCACATCCCCCGGTCGAACCAGCATGGAGGGAATATCCGCCCGTTTGCCGTTTAAATTGAAATGACCGTGGGTGACGAGTTGACGAGCCTGAGCCCGGCTGTCAGTCAGCCCCATTCGGAAGACCACATTGTCCAGCCGCATTTCCAGCGTCTGCAACAAATTCAGACCAGTCAAACCGGTTGAGCGTCGTGCGAGCATAAAATAACGGCGGAATTGCCGTTCCAGGATGCCATACACCCGGCGGGCTTTTTGTTTGGCGCGCAGTTGTTTGGCATAAACGGATTCTCGATCCTGTCGGGCATGGATACGACCATGCTCACCCGGGGCGTAGCTGCGCTTTTCAAAGGAACATTTATCAGTGAAGCAGCGTCCGCCCTTCAAAAATAATTTTTCACCTTCTCTCCGGCACAATTTACATGCCGGACCTGTATATTTCGCCATAACTTCCCTCTCTCTATGAAATTACACGCGGCGTTTCTTGGGGGGGCGGCATCCATTGTGTGGTACCGGTGTGATATCAGCAATGGAGCGCACCTTGATGCCTGCTGCCTGCACGGCACGAATGGCATTTTCACGTCCGGGTCCGGGACCCTTGATGATCATGTCCACTTCCTGAATTCCCATGGAAACCGCTGATTTGATTGCCTGTTCAGCAGCCAGACGGGCGGCAAATGGAGTGCTCTTGCGGGAACCTTTAAATCCAGCCGAGCCGGAACTTGCCCAGCACACTGTATTCCCCTGGGGATCAGTTATCGTGACAATTGTATTATTAAAAGAAGCGAATATGTGAACCTGTGCAGATGACAGGGTTCGCTTCACTTTGCGGGCAGAAGCTGTGCGCCGCGCCGAACGTACATTTTGAGCCATATTCCCTCGCAAATCTTTCGGTATTCAATGAAATGGCAATCATTTTCATCCTGCACAGAGAGCGTTGGTCAGGCAGCCGCGGGGAGGGAAGTTCCCCATTCCCGACCAATGCTCTGACGGCAGAATTATTTCTTGGTTGCCCCACGGCGGCGCCCACGACCAGCCACAGTCTTCTTGGGACCTTTCCGGGTACGAGCATTTGTCCGGGTTCGCTGACCATGTGCCGGCAGATTCCGGCGGTGGCGTAAACCCCGGTAACAACCAATTTCAACCAGCCGCTTGATATTCATCTGAACTTCGCGGCGCAGGTCACCCTCCACCTTGTAGTTCTTGGAGATGAATTCACGCAGAGCATTCACATCCGTTTCGGACAAATCCTTGACGCGCGTGGCAGGATTGACGCGGGTCGCGGTGATAATATTCCGCGAACGAGTCAGACCAATGCCAAAAATATAGGTCAAGGCAACATCGATGCGCTTATTGCGCGGAAGATCAATACCTTCAATTCTCGCCATCGTGTTTTACCCTTGTCGCTGCTTGTGTTTTGGATTTTCGCAAATCACGTACAACACGCCGGAGCGTTTTACAATTTTGCACTTTGAGCAGCGCTTACCAATGGATGTTGTTACTTTCATTCCTGCATTACTCCTTAGATGACTGCATTATGACAGCCAAAGTTGCAATTATACACGTAGTTACCCGTTTCGTCCAGAATTTCACTTTTTCCATCACGGAAGGGTTAAAATGACCGGACCATTATCGGTGACTGCCACCGAATGTTCAAAATGTGCTGTCAGGGATCCATCCAGTGAACATACCGTCCATTGGTCCGGCATTACCCGGGTTCGATATGTTCCCACCAGCACCATGGGTTCCAGGGCAATTGTCATCCCGTTGCGCAGCAATAATCCGCGTCCCGGGGTGCCGTAATTGGGAACCTGCGGACCTTCGTGCATCATCCGTCCCACACCATGCCCGGTATATTCGCGCACAACCTGGAAACCATAGGATTCAGCACAGGTCTGGATTGCTGCTGAAACATCACCCACCCGGTGGCCGGGGACCATTTTCTCAATCCCGGCTTGTAACGAGCGTTCAGTGGCTTCAAGCAGTTTCCGGGCCTCTTCCGAGATGGACCCCACCCCAAATGTGATGGCTGAATCAGCCACCCATCCTTCATATACCGTGCCGCAATCCACTGAGACAATATCACCTTCCCGCAGTTTGCGATTGCCAGGTATTCCATGCACCAGTTCTTCATTCAGACTGATGCAGGTGCTGGCTGGGTAGGGGTAAGGACCTGGATAATTTTTAAAGGGCGAATGGACACCATGTTTGTTCAGAATTTCTTCTGCGGCTGCATTTACATCCGCCGTGGTGGCACCAATCTGGGCTGCATTCCTTGCTGCAGCTAAAGCCTCCGCGTTAATGCGTCCAGCAGCTCGCATAATTTCCAACTCCCGGGCAGTTTTAATTGTGATTTGACGATCCCAGGACATAATCCTAGCACTTCCCTTTCAAAATTGCCTTCAACATGTCTTCTGTCACAGCTTCAATGGGTTGTTCTCCATTAATTTCCACCAGCAAGCCGCGCTGCCGGTAGTAATCAATGAGGGGTGAAGTCTGTTCCATATATACACGAATTCGGCGGTTTACTGTTTCGGGTTTATCATCATCCCGTTGATACAGATCAGAGCCATCCACATCGCAGATACCTGCCTTTTGAGGTGGATTGAAAATGGTGTGGTAGACATGACCTTCAGCCCGGCATGTCCACCGACCGCTCAAC
>CALMHE010000069.1 GCA_937863865.1 uncultured Anaerolineaceae bacterium
ACCGAAGGGCTGCCGGTGTCAATAAAATAATTAAGATTGTTGGGAAAATTAACAATCCCATGGGGATAAGCATTTTTACAGGAGCTTTGTGAGCTTCCTCTTCAGCAAGCTGACGCCTGCGAACACGCATTTGGTCAGATTGAATCCGTAAAATTTTTGCCAGACTGACGCCCAATTGTTCACTTTGGATGACAGCAGCGGTAAAACTGGTCATTTCAGTCAATCCAATCCGGTCAGACATATCCCGCAAGGCTTCCCTGCGAAGCTTGCCCAGTTGAATTTCCCGCAACACCCGGGCAAAAGCAAGCGAGAGTTCGTTCTCCCACTTTTCACACACTTTTTGAAGGGCAGCCTCAAAACCCAATCCGGCTTCCACGCAAATGGTCAATAGATCCAGGGCGTCGGGCATGCCTTTTCGGATTTCCTTTTGCCTGCGCTGAATTTTGCTGGTTAAAAATAATTGGGGGAAGAAGAAACCCAGGAATCCCATAACAATGATGATCAGAATGATCCGGCTTGTGGGCCATTTCAGTGAGCCAACACTGAATAGCAAGGCGACAATTCCGGCAAACAATAACATAAGAACAAATTGACCGACCAACACCATGGATGGATCCAGACTGGCGGGACTGCCAGCCAGTTCCAGTTTCTTGTGAATGGATTGAAGGGCATTTGCCGGGGTGAATTTTGTGGCTATTTCACCCAGTTTACGGGCAATGGGAAATATCACCCGTTCTGAAAATGGTCGGGATAGTTCCAACTTGCGGAGATCCACCTCCTCTCCGTGTTCGGTCAGTTCCTCCAGGCGCTCCATCAGGGCGCGCTCATCAGCCAATTTCGGATTGCGTAAACCAATGACTGTTAATGAGACAGCCACACCCACAATGATGAGGATAATTATAATAAGTAGAAAATCCATTGGTCCTTTATCCTCCTGTCTCCCCTATACTTCAATATCAGCAATTTTATTCATCAATACATATCCTAGGATAATTAAGACAGCTGATACTCCCAGAGCAACGTAACCGCAAATACCACTCTCTGGTTCAAAAAAAGTCATCATATACTCCCGATTCAGAAAGAACAACGCGGCAATAAGAAATATGGGCAATAATGAAAGAAAACGTCCGGAATATTTCATCTGTGCAACGAGGACACGAATTTCGCCCTTAATGCGGACTCTCTCCCGAATGGTGTACGAAATCGTATCCAGGATTTCTGCCAGGTTGCCGCCGACTTCACGCTGGACATTAATGGCGGTAATCACCAGATCAAGGTCATCGGAAGGTATCCGGGCCAGGAGGTTGTCCAATGCCCGTTCCATGGGGATGCCGAGCTGCATTTCCTGCACAACCCGCCGAAATTCATCGTTGATGGGTGTAGGAAGTTCCTTGCTGACTGCTTCCATCGCCTGCATCGTTGAAAAACCAGCTCTAAGGCTGTTGACCATCAGGTTTAACATATCGGAAAGCTGGTCATTGAATTTGCGGAGACGTTTATTCTGCTCGGTTTTCACATAAATACCAGGCAGGTTTACACCAATTAATACTCCAATCAGCCCAACAATAAGGGATTGTCTTCCAATGATATAAAATAGTATACCCACAACAGCTGCAGCAATTAACATGATGGAAAAATATTCACCTGTTTTCAACCGAAGATTAGCCCGTGCCAGGTTGGTGGCTATCTTCGACCCATAAGTCGATTTATCCACCCGGCGGGTGATCCAATCCGTCAGTGGTGTGGTGGCTGCTTTTCGGATTTCCTGTCTTTCTTCCTTGGAGACATAACGTCCAATCCGTTCATCGACACCGGTTCGTTCTGACCTTGCTGATACCAGTATGCCGACAATTAGCAGGATAACCGCCAGCCCTCCACCAATTCCCAGGATTGTTGTTGGATTCATGAGCATCCCTGCCTTTCAAAATTGGGTGAGGAATCAGGTTTCATTATCTTCGTCGATCTCCCATCCCAAAAATGGAAGGAGAAAGTTTAATTCCGGCTGCATCCAGTTTATCCATAAATCTTGGGCGTAAACCACTTGCCCGCAGCCTTCCTTCCACTTTATTGTTATTTGGATTAAGTCCAGTCTGTTCAAAGAAGAACAAATCGGTCAAGGTGATAATATCACCTTCCATTCCAGTCACTTCACTGATATATACAATTTTCCGACTGCCATCCCGTAGGCGTTCCTGATGGATGATCAAATCAATGGCGGATGAAACCTGTTCCCGAATGGCACGGGCAGGGAGATCCATGCCTGCCATCAGGGTCATGGTTTCCAAACGGGCCAATGAGTCACGTGGACTGTTGGAGTGAAGGGTGGTCATGGAACCATCATGACCGGTATTCATTGCCTGGAGCATGTCCAGGGCAGCTTCATCGCGGATCTCACCCACAATGATACGATCCGGACGCATACGGAGGGCGTTAATCACCAGTTGCCGGATCGTGATTTCACCCTTACCTTCAATGTTTGGTGGACGGGATTCCAATGTCACCACATGCTCCTGGCGGAGTTGAAGTTCTGCGGCGTTTTCAATTGTGATGATGCGTTCATCCGCAGGAATGTACGATGAAAGGACATTTAAGAGGGTCGTTTTCCCGGAACCTGTACCACCCGAGATGATGATGTTGATGCGCGCCAATACACAAGCTTTTAGAAATTCCACGGCTTCCGGAGAAATACTTCCAAATTCCACCATTTGTTCAACAGTAATTGGTTTTTTGGAGAATTTTCGGATTGTGATAACCGGTCCGACCAGCGAAATTGGCGGAATGACAGCATTGACACGGGATCCATCTGGCAGACGGGCATCCACATAAGGGCTGGACTCATCAATTCGACGACCCAGTGGCGAAACAATCCGTTCAATGATTCGCATGACATGGTCATTGTTTTCAAAAATCAGGGGAACCCGGAAAATTTTCCCCTTTCGTTCGATGTAAATGTTTCTGCTTCCATTGACCATGATTTCAGTAATGGAATCATCTTCCAGGAGAGGCTGCAGTGGTCCCAGACCGAGAATTTCAGCCGCAATTTGTTCAAACATGCGGGCGCGTTCGGGTTTGGAGAGGATGATGTTTTCCTCATTAAGAATTTGTTCAAACAGTTCCAGGATGGTCCGACGGACTTCATCCACCTTGGATACATCAATGGACGGGTTCAGGGTGGCAAGTAATTTTGTTTGAACGCGATTCTTTAAATCCGCATATTTATCGGATGTGGTTAACGGACTTGTGGATGTTGAAACCCTGACTGGAGCCTGGGTATTGACGGGCTGGGAGGGCGGAGATGTCGGATCACCATCATTTTTAATTCGCCGGAGAATGGACATG
>CALMHE010000070.1 GCA_937863865.1 uncultured Anaerolineaceae bacterium
GGCTACCTATGGGATTCAACGTATTCTTGAAGATGGGGGAATCCAATTAAACCTGACCAATCAGGAACTCTATGAGATTGTTTCGGATGGCTTGAAGCGTTACCACGAAATTAGCATCCAGGATCTGAATGAACTCCCCCCGCTCAAGGTTTGGAAGGATTTCATCCTCCAGGATTTTGATGTGGATGTTAATCAACTTGAGTCAGTGGCTGAAGAGCTTGCCTGTTATGTTGAACTTAATTATTACCATAGGGAATTAAGACCGGAAATTCCCCATGTTTTGGAAGAAATTCAAAAAATGGGGTTAAAAATTGGCTTGATCAGTAATGTCAACAGCCGGGGGCAGGTGCCAACCAATTTAAAGCGATACGATATTCAAAATTATTTTTATCCAGTCGTCTTGTCCAGCGAATATGGACGGAGGAAGCCCGATCCTGCGATCTTTCATTATGCTGCCAGGTTAGCCAATGTACCCACCAGTGAATGTGCATATGTCGGGGATCGAATCAATCGGGATATTGTAGGTGCAAGGAAAGCTGGTTTTCAACTCGCAATCCAAATACAACACGATTTTAACCATGGCGAGTATGAAACCGGGGCAATTCCGGATTATGTGATTGAAGATATGACTGAAATTCTGGACGTAATCAAACGGGAGATTTCAAACCCGCCATGTCGGATTAATCGGCAAATTCGGGGGATTCTATTTGATGCCGGAGACATCCTTTATCATCGTCCTGACCGGGGGATCAATTTTTTGAAATTCATTGCATCATTGAATTTGCCCGATCAGGAAAATTTTCAAGAGAATAAGAACGCGCTGGTTCAACAATCATATCGAGGAATTATCAGTCAGGATGAGTATCGTGATGCCATCCTGCAGCTTTATGGAATTACGGATTCTGACCAGATTGAACGTGGGAAACAATTACTGGATGCGGATGATAATGGTGTAGAAATATTTGAAGGAGTCCGGGATACCCTATTGAAATTGAAATCCATGGGCTTTTTGTTGGGTATCATCACGGACACCGCAAATTCAGTATCCATTAAATTAGGCTGGTTTGAAAAAGGTGGATTTGGTCAGGTATGGGATACATTTATCTCATCGCAGGAGCTTGGCACCCGCAAACCAGACCCTAATATTTACCAGGCAGCTTTAAATCAAATGGGAATTCCATCAAACCAGGTGGTTTTCGTTGGTCATAAATGCAGTGAACTGGATGGAGCCCGGGCGGTTGGAATGAAAACAATCGCATTTAATTATGATCATGACGCCGTGGCTGATGTTTTTATTGATGAATTTGCAGATTTACTTAAAGTTGACTTCCTTATCGATTGAATGGGCAGAAACAAGACGGGAACACATGAGACCAATAATTCGTGCTATTTTATTTGATATCGGGGGAACATTACGTGCAACCCAGGGCACAAATCGTCGTGATTTAAACGGTATCCGACAATTAATGGATCTTGTTGGAATAACAGATTCCCCGGAAGAATTCATCAAAAAAATCCGGGATCGTGAAATGACTTATCGCAAGTGGAGCCGGAGGACTTTGGTGGAACTGACTGAAGCGGACTTATGGCAACAATACCTTCTTCCAGAACAACCGGCTAATTTCATCCGCAGTCATGCCGTTACTCTTAATGAAATGTGGCGGAATTCACGCGTGAAAAACCTGCTGCCTGATGCAATTGAAACCTTGCATAAATTGAAAGAACGTGGCTATATTTTAGGGATTATCAGTAATACAACATCTTCTATCGAAGCCCCCCGGAT
>CALMHE010000071.1 GCA_937863865.1 uncultured Anaerolineaceae bacterium
CGGGTGGAGTGGCTGCACCACAGGCAGGACAAATGATATTGGGGGTGGGAGTTGTCATGCTTATTATTTTAACATTACTTTGAAATTCGAATAATTTGTAGAGTTGATTTAGAAATCTGATTGAGTTAACCGGGTGCCGGTAGCGGGAGTGGGGTTGACCCGATTGACAAAAATTGGATATTTCGGATACAATTATAATAATCATCATGGCTGAGAATCCTACACTCACCTCTGCTGAATTGGAAGCCAGGCTGCTTGCACTTCACGAGGCAAGTCTGGAGCTGGTGCAGGACATCTCCCTTGAATCATTGCTGCGGAAGATTGTGCAGCTTGCCAAAGATCTTTCCGGCGCACAATATGGAGCGTTGGGGGTGTTGGGCGCAGAAGGCGAGCTGGATCAATTCATTACCGTTGGCATGACCTCAAAGGAGACCGGTCGGATTGCACATCTGCCGCGCGGGCTGGGTTTGATCGGTGCGCTCATGCATTCGCCCAAGCCCATCCGCATTCCCAATATCGGAACGGATCCCCGCCGGATTGGATTTCCACAGCACCATCCTGCAATGACCTCTTTCCTGGGGGTGCCCATTCACAAGGGGAACCATCAACTTGGGCAAATCTACCTGACCAATAAAAAGAATGCCCTCGAATTTACCGAACAGGATGAGCAATTAATTGAAATGCTGGCGGCATATGCCGGTGTGGCTATCACCAATGCGAATCTGTACAATGAACTGATTCAACGAGACCTTGTTTTGACCCGCCGCAACGATAACCTGGCATTGCTGAATGATTTGGCTTCCACCCTGACCATTACCACTGACATCGACACCACACTGGAAAAAGCGCTTGAGCAGGTGATGGAGTACCTTCATATCGAGGTGGGTGAGGTGTTCATTCGCCAGGAGGAAAGCCGCTTGTTGAGCCTCTCCGTGCATCGCGGCGTGGAAGCTCCCTCGATATTCAAAAAATCGCAATTTTTAATGGGTGAAGGTCTGGTGGGCACCACCGCCCAGGAAAACCAGCCGCAGGTTCTGAATTTAAATCAAGCCGGGGCAGCCGGGGAACATCCGGAAATCATTAAAAACGGCTTCTGCCAGGTGGCGGGTTTTCCACTTTCCGGTTTCCAGGGTGTGTGGGGTGTTTTCACCGTGGCGACTTGCCACCCGGAGCCATTGGATGACCTGGAAATGCAGTTTCTCGCCAACATCAGCAGCTGGCTGGGAACAGCGATTGAAAATGCCCGTCTGGGACTGAATTCGCGCCGGCTTGCCATCCTGGAAGAGCGCGAGCGTTTTGGGATGGACCTGCATGACGGTGTCATTCAGTCCATCTATGCCGTGGGTTTAACCCTGGAACATGCCCGGCTGTTGTTAACTGAGGATGTCGGCGCCTCCCGCCACCGCATCGAGCAGGCAATTGCCGACCTGAACAGCACCATTCGTGATATCCGGGCTTACATCCTGGATTTGCGCCCCCGCCAGCTGCGGGATGAAAACCTCATGCAGGGTCTGCAGCGGCTGGTCAATGAATTTTATGTCAATACACTGGTGCCGGTTGATCTGCAGGGACCCAACGATGGCTTCCCTGGCTTGACCGATTTACAGGCGTTGACTCTTTTTCATATCTGCCAGGAAGCCCTGGCGAACATTGCCAAGCATGCCCATGCCGACCGGGTTTCGGTGGTGGTGTGGAAGACACAGGATCGCGTGGTCATCGAAGTACATGATACCGGCAGGGGCTTTAACCCGGAGGGGACAACCTTCAAGCTCGGGCATGGTCTATCCAACATGCAATCCCGCGCCCGCAATGTTGGTGGAGATGTGGACATCAGCTCGGAACCCGGCAATGGCACCACGGTGCTTGCCTGGGTGCCTTATATGCCCTCCTGAGTTTGCCTTTTCCGATTCGGGTGTTGCTGACAGACGCCCGCTGAATAAATCCCATATGATGATTAAATAAAGGAGCCAGTTTCACATGGATGCAATGGATGCCATTTTCACTCGCCGCAGTGTTCGTAATTTTACATACCAGCCAATTCCACTTGAAGAGTTGGAAATCCTGATACGCGCCGCCATGCAGGCACCTTCGGCGGGTAACAAACAGCCCCGCCAGTATGTGGTGATCACCGACCAGCGAAAACTGGAGGAAATTACCACCTTTCATCCCTACGCCCAAATGCTGCTGGAAGCTTCAGCGGCGGTTGTGATCTGCGGTGATGAGCGCATCCAGCCCAAAGCGGGCTACTGGGCGCAGGACTGCTCCGCTGCCATGGAAAATCTGCTGCTGGCGGTGCATGCCCGTGGATTGGGAGCCGTTTGGCTGGGGGTGTATCCCAACCCCGACCGTATGAATCCGCTGCACAGCATGTTGAATCTCCCGCTGGAGGTGCAGCCGCTGGGAATTGCCGCCATTGGTTTCCCCACCGAAGCAGTGGAGCCGGTGGATCGTTATGATACAAAAGTCGTTCATTGGAACGGCTGGCAGGAGGAGGAATGACACCCCCACCGACAGCCGTGCAACTCAAGCTGGCAGGCGGGGGCAGGGTGGAGGTCACCGCCCTCAGCCCGAGGAT
>CALMHE010000072.1 GCA_937863865.1 uncultured Anaerolineaceae bacterium
GTTCACAGGCACGCGCTGCCCTGGGGCTGGATGCCCGCCCCATTGTATTGCTGGCTACCAATGTCCTCGGTGACAGTCTGACCCTGGGACGCCAGGTATTCAGCAAAAGCATGGCGGAATGGATCAGCCGCACGGTGCAATATTTCACCGGTCGACCCGAATTGCAACTGGTCATCCGGGTCCACCCCGGTGAGGTGTTGATGCATGGTCAGTCGATGGTTTCAGTGGTGCGCAGTGTCCTGCCGCGTCTGCCGGAACATATCAAGCTGATCTGCCCGACAGACAAGGTTAACACCTATGATTTAATTGACGTGGCTGACCTGGGTCTGGTTTACACAACCACTGTGGGGTTGGAGATGGCGATGAATGGTCTGCCGGTCATCGTGGCTGGTCAAACGCATTACCGCGGCCGCGGCTTTACCCATGATCCCGACTCCTGGGTGAACTACTTTAAAATGTTGGGGGCATTCACCGAAAATCCATCGGAATATCACCTGAGCCGGTCTCAAGTTGAGAAAGCCTGGTCGTATGCCTACAGTTTCTTTTTTGAGTATCCCCTTCCCTTCCCATGGCATCTCGTCCGCCTGCCGGAAGATCTTCAGAACCATCCCATTGATGATGTTCTCAGCCCGGAAGGGTTGAAACAGTACGGTGACACCTTCCGCTACCTGGTTGGTGAACCCATTACATGGAATAAATTTCATGACTGAACCTGACATCAAGCAGGAAGTCCGGCATTTTTATGACCGGGTCGGCTGGCAGACGGAGGCTGACGGCATGTACCAGAATGCCCAGTATGAAGACCTGCGCCCGGTTTCGGCTGAATATATCCATCGCTGCCACCTGAGGGTAACCAAACACCTTAAATCGTGCGGGAAGTTCCTGCTGGATGCCGGCTCCGGTCCGGTACAATATCCTGAATATCTGACCTACTCGGAAGGCTACCAGCGGCGCGTTTGTGCTGATATCTCTCCCGTTGCCCTCCAGGAAGCCCGCAAACGGCTGGGTGACCATGGATTCTATGTGGTCATGGATGTCGCCCACCTGCCCTTCAAGGATGATGCGTTTGACGGTGTGGTATCCCTGCATACCCTGCACCATCTGCCTGCTGCTGAGCAGATCCTGGCATACGAAGACATCCATCGGGTGATGGCGCCTGACAGCACAACCGTGGTTGTCAACGGCTGGACGGATGCGCCCTTCATGCGGCGGATGGATCGGCTGGTCAGGTTAATGGAACGCTTCAACCGGAAGAAATCCCTGGCTGCCAGTCCGGCAAGCCAGGAGAAAAAAGAATCGCCCAGCGGTACTTTTGTTCAAAAAATAAATATTACCTGGCTCATCAATGAAGTTGCCAACCACATCCCGCTGGAAGTGTACGTATGGCGCAGCACCAGCGTGCGTTTCCTCAGGGCGGTCATACACCCATGGCTGGCAGGCAGGTTGTGGCTCAAGCTGCTGTATGCATTGGAGGAACGATATCCCCGCTGGTTTGGCGAAAATGGTCAATACCCGTTGGTGGTGATCAAGAAATCCTAATGGAGAATGACATGGATTGGAAAAATCAGGTTGTTCTGGTAACCGGCGGTACCGGTTCGTTCGGTAAAAAATTCATTGATATCATGCTGCGGGAATATCATCCCGCCAAATTAATTGTTTTCAGCCGTGATGAATTAAAGCAGCATGAGATGCGCGCCAGCGGGTTTGATGCCCCCAACCTGCGCTATTTCATCGGAGATGTACGCGACCGTGACCGCCTGCAACGCGCCTTCAACGGCGTGAACATCGTGGTGCATGCCGCAGCTCTCAAGCAGGTGCCTGCCTGCGAATATAACCCGATGGAAGCCATCAAGACCAACATCCTGGGCAGCAGCAATGTGATTGATGCTGCCATTGACGCTGGCGTCAGCCGGGTACTGGCACTCAGCACGGATAAAGCCGTCAACCCGGTCAACCTGTATGGAGCCACCAAGCTGGCAGCCGAAAAATTATTTGTGCAATCCAATGCCTATGCAGGCGGTACAGCCACCCGCTTTTCCTGCGTCCGATATGGAAACGTGGTGGGCAGCCGTGGTAGTGTGGTTCCGGTATTTTTGAAACAACGCCAGAATGGGCGCGTCACCATCACTGATGAACGCATGACCCGCTTTTGGATTTCCCTGGAACAGGGCGTCCATTTTGTTATCCGCTGCATTGAACAGATGCAGGGCGGCGAAGTGTTTGTGCTCGACATGGGCAAGCCAGTGCGCATAGTGGAGCTGGCGGAAAACCTGGTGCGGCTCTCAGGGTATGAGCCGTATCGAGACATTCAGATTTGCTTCACCGGCGTGCGGCCGGGCGAAAAGATGTTTGAGGAAGTGCTCACAGCGGAGGAAGGCACCACAGCCACTTGCCATGCCCGCATTTTCAAGGCTAAGGCCAATGGGCTGGACTTCGCTGCTTTGCAGCAGGGAGTGCGGGAGCTCGAAGCTTGCTGCCGTTATGGCAACCGTGCCGCGATCCGGCCGCTGCTCTCTAGCTTGGTGGCTTCATATCGGTCAGAGCATGCAGAAGTGGCGGCTGCGCAGGAATAAAC
>CALMHE010000073.1 GCA_937863865.1 uncultured Anaerolineaceae bacterium
CACCCCGAAGAGAATCGCAACCATTCCATTCAACAAAATGTCGGAAAATGACCCAAGCGCCCCCCAGCGAATCCACGGAATCAATCCGACAGCTCCCACGATCAATGCCAATCCGGTCCCTGCCCAACCATTTCCCTTTTCCGGTTTTATCCAACGCCAGAACAAAAGCAAATACAGGCACATACCTCCCAGACGCATGAAAGATATTAAATCAGCAGAATTTAAAACCACCAGGCGGGATGGCAGCATGAATAATGTAAACATGGCAGCCATTGTCCAGGTCCGGAAAATAATTTTCATGCGAGGAATTGAAATTGAGGCAGTGGCGATCAACAACGGAACGCCCACCATTAGAACAAATCCAACAATCAACACCCAGCGGAAATCAGGGAAGAGTAATGATTCATCCATGATGGATTGTTCAGTTACCCATCCTATTGCCTGAACAGCGACAATCCCCCCCAATATCCATGTCGCCATCAAAACAATTAAGGCAATTAATCCGCAACCCTGCCTTGAGCCTCCAGGAATCATCCGGCTGCCGGATTCAGTTTTTTGTTCAGTCATTCATACCTCATATATGCTGCATAAGCTGTCTATAAATCCAGGACAAATTTCCCGTTTTTATATAAAAGTGTTTCATCCACCCAGATTTCTCCTCCTGAGCGCAGATCACATATCATATCCCAATGAATGGCGGAGCGGTTGACGCTGCCGGTCTCCGGGTAGCCTGAACCCAAAGCCAGATGAAAACTGCCACCAATCTTTTCATCAAAGAGAATCTCACGGGTAAATTGAGTAATTCCTTCATTGGTTCCAATGGCAAATTCACCCACAAAGCGGGAACCTTCATCGGTGTCCAATGTTTTCAGAAGAAAATCCTCGTTTTTGGTCGCTGTGGCTTTAATAACCCTGCCATTCTCAAACCAGAGCCGTACACCCTCCACTTCCCTGCCAGCGTAAATTGCAGGATATGAAAAGCACACTGTCCCATTGACACTGTTTTCCACTGGACCGGTAAATATTTCCCCGTCCGGAACATTCTTCTCGCATGCACAGTTTACAAACTTCCTCCCTTTAATGCTTAATGTAAGGTCAATATCCGTCCCTTTCAAATGGACATTTTCCTTATCTAGCAACCAGTCACATATTTTTTGTTGCTGCTTATGAATCCTGCGCCAGTAACCCACCGGATCCACTGGATCGGGCATGCAGGCATTAAAAACGAAATCTTCGTACTCTGTCAGGCTCATTTCAGCATCCTGGGCGTGCGCCTGGGTTGGGAACAGCGCAACAGACCATTTCAACGCCCCACTGGCTGACCGGTCCATAAATATGCGGGTTATGGGTTCATTTGCCCGGCTAGCCAGTACCATTCTTGTCGGGTCAACATTGCTCAATGCCTTGGTATTATCATCAGCAATAATATTAATCATCACATCGTAGGTTTCCATCACCAGCTTGAGGGGTTCTGGAAGGTAACTGAGTTGATCATCATTTCCCAACTTATAAAATAATTCTGCGGCACCAGGCACGGAAGGCATTAACAACGGATAACCACCGGCTTTTAACACCTCCTGGTACAATGCCAGGAGAAAAGGTTGGGCTATCGCACTCCCCCGAAGTAATACTTTTTCTTTGGGTTTCACTTCGGTGGAATAATTGACAATCATCCCTGCCAGGCGATTTAAACGTTCGTCTTTCATCAGAATCTCCAATTCAATGAATATTTAGTATATTTATTCAGGTTTGGTATAATTTCCGAATCCGGTCCCCAATTTCACATGATTCAGACTGTTGACTGGGTTTCAGTTCCATTATACACGAATGAACTTTTCACCTTGGAGATGAAAAATGGCACATATTGGATTCGTTAAAAATCTATCACCAAAAACCAGCATTTATTTTCAAGATTGGCATCCGGATGAAACGCCCCGCGCTGTCATAGCCTTGGTGCATGGGTTGGGCGAGCACAGCGGTCGTTACCAACATTGGGGGGAAATGTTTAACCAGGAAAATATTGGTTTAATCTCATTTGACCTGAGTGGTCACGGTCGGTCAACCGGTAAACGGGGACACACATCATATGATGAAGCCAACAAGGATATCTCACTCCTGCTGGATGAAGCCCGGTCCCGCTATCCAGATACACCCATCTTCCTTTATGGACACAGCCTGGGGGGCGCACTTGTTTCATATTACATCCTATGCCATCGTCCCAATATTTTCGGAGCCATCATAACCAGTCCTGGACTGACAATCGGTACGCCTCAACCACCCATAAAAATTATGATCGCAAAAATTGTGAATGCCTTATCCCTCACCCTGTGTCTTCCTTCTGGTCTGGATCAATCCAATCTTTCCCGCGATCCTGATGTAGTAAAAAACTACGCCAATGATCCCCTGGTGCATGACCTGGTCTCCACCCGGCTGGGAATGGATCTGTTAACCAAAGGAGAGTGGTTATTGGAAAATGCGGATGAATTTCATCTTCCCTTGTTATTAATGCAAGGAACGGATGATC
Organism: uncultured Anaerolineaceae bacterium; assembly: GCA_937863865.1. GTDB lineage: Bacteria > Chloroflexota > Anaerolineae > Anaerolineales > Anaerolineaceae > CALMHE01. Next base: position 2,525 of record CALMHE010000073.1, read on the forward strand.
ACCTGGTGAGTGTTGAAGCAACCCGTACATTTTCCGAACGGGTTCCTCAGGATAATATTACCTATAAAGAATGGACGGGATTTTACCACGAGCTCCATAATGAACCCGAAAAGTTAATTGTCTTTGATTATGTACATGAATGGATTGGGATGTCTTTAAAAGGTTAACAAAATTTTTTACATCCGCGTGTTATGATACACCAAATGGAATTGGTTTGATTTCACACGAGGTAAAATTATGTATTTTGGTGGGTACATCCTGTATTTTTTGATCAGCCTGCCTGCATTAATCCTTGGATTTTGGGCGCAGATTAAGGTTCAATCTGCATTTAACAAATATTCCCGGGTGAGGATTTATAGCGGATTATCCGGATCCCAAATTGCCAGGCGTATCCTGGACATGAATAATTTGCAGGATGTGGGGATTGAAGAGGTTGGAGGAATCCTCAGCGACCATTATGATCCGCGATCCAGAATATTACGCTTGAGTACTGCTGTCTACAGATCTCCCAGTATTGCTGCTGCCGGTGTTGCCGCCCATGAAGCTTCACATGCCATTCAACATCGTGAGAATTACCCATTACTTCAATTACGTACAGCCATGGTTCCGACGGTTCAAATCGGATCGTGGCTCGGTCCCATCGTTTTTATTGTAGGGTTGTTCATGTCATCAACCATCGGAACAACCATTGCCTGGGTGGGTTTGATTCTGTTCGCAGCCACGGCTGTTTTTGCCCTGGTAACCCTGCCAGTGGAGTACGATGCCAGCCGACGCGCAAAAGCCTGGCTTTCAACCTCTGGCGTCATGTTTCAGGAAGAAACCCGGGGAGTAAATAGTGTTCTGGATGCCGCTGCGCTCACATACGTTGCCGCAGCCATTCAGGCAATTTCGACCATCTTCTATTATGCATTTCTCCTCCTTGGTCGGAACCGGGAATAGTTTACAAAAAAGCAGGTTCGGGTCACTCCTGCTGATGATTTCGCTGTTGATTTCTTCCTTATCGCCAGCCTCTTCCCCAAAAGATCCCGACTGGCTGGTTGAACAGGTTCGTTTATTGGACCCGGTCGATTCCACTTCCTCATCCCTGGATATTATTGCCGCATACGCCCGATTAACCGAATATGATCTTGAAATCCGATTGGATCTCTTACAAGTTCAGGATCCCTGGGCGTTTGATATCCAATTGAAAATCGATATGGATTCGGGGGGATTATCAGACCTGACAAATGACGATGCCAGTGATATGGATTGGGATTGGTTGATATCCGCTCCGGCTGAACTACCCCCTGCAATGATTAATATTTACAATCAGGAACTATCATCATTTATACCGCGTATCCTGCGGGATGAAAAAATGGATGCGGTAACGATTCAGTTGAATCGAAAGGCGTTGGGAAGTAATATATCAAAAGCAAGGTTTCAAGCATGGCTATACGAATCCGGTTCCTCAATATCAGTAGACCATACCGGGATATTTTCATTAAATCAATCCATTTCATCACCTGCACCTTTACTTCTGGCATTTTGGGATTCACTCCCGGCTGTTACCGCACAACAAGTATTGCGCCGCTGGGATGGCGCTCATGCCGGTCCTTACGGGCAGCGGCATGGATTAAAACATTTGCTCCAGGCTTCGGATCAATACTATATCCCTATCGCTCTCATGGATTTGAAAATACCGGAATCCCTGGCTGGCTTGGAATTGGTTGGCGGTTTGGACATGGTAATCTCCCTGGAAAGAAAAGGCATTCTCATACTTCCGGATGCCACAACCGGTGATACCTTCCAACCCGGAATCGCCCAAAATTATGGACTACTCCCCAGCCCATTCATCCATGGTTTGGATCTTTCGCCTGGTGACAGCCATACACAAATTTTTTCCGTACTTCCTTCGAAAGATCATATCCTCGAATTCAATTCCAGAAGATGGATACCTTTACCGGACGAAAACCTCGTTAAGGATGATGTGTGTCGGAATGGGCTGACAACCTCCTTTATCCAATCATTGCTTGAAATTGCCCTTTCGGACGATCCGACCGATCTGACGACTCTGGGCGGCAGTCTTCCAACCAGCCCGCTTGCCGATCACTCGATTGCCAATGAAGTATTTTCATATATACACAATCATCCATGGATCAGGGTGCTGGATTCAGAATCATTACAGACATTTCCTGTAGTTACGGTGAATGAAATTCCAGTTAGAAAAATCATTAATAATGACTATACGCAATTATCGGATCAGATTCTATCTTCTCTGGCTTCTTTGCCAGACTCCGCCATCACCCGTCATGCCTGGATGGCATTTAGTAAATTAAGCAGACCCACCTCAGACAACCGATTAATGGAACTCCGATCTGGCTATCTGGGGCAAATTGGTTACCTGACCACTGCAAGTGAATGGGCTGTCAATCCACAATCAATCCAGGATTGCAGCCGCGACCTGGATTGGGATGGACAACCCGAGTGCATTCTCGCCTCCGAAACCATCTTTTCCATTCTTGATCCCTACGGTGGACAGTTATCCCTCTTGATCAATCGGAATAAAAACAACGTTTCTCTTATCATCGAACCATCCTCCCTGCTTGCAATTGGAACCAATGATTCGACATCCTGGGTGGTCCGGAATGGCAGACTGACCGATCCGGATGTGATAACCGGGGTTTTTTCAGATGGAGAGGAGTCCATTTACCAGATCTTGATTGGGGCGAATCAAATCACCTTCACAAGCCCTGATGGATCCACTTCCAAAAAGTATCAACTGGTGCCGGCAGGAATTCATATCGATATTCAATCTACACATCCCATAAGGACACAAATTCCCCTCGTGGTGGCACCCGAAGTGATGTTCAGCCCGGGATGGGTTAAGCATTACCTTCTGACCGGTAATCCATCCAATGAATCCTGGAGTTGGGGATTATTCCCTTCCCCCCGGGTCAGCGTGAAAACTAAGCCTGCTTGTTCAGTTTCAATGGTAAATTCCATTATCAATAGTGAATCCCTCCGTAAACCGGAAGATCCCAACGCGGAACGTGAACCCGGCTGGTTGATTCCCATTCCCCTCTTCCTATATAAAATTGAATCAGACAATTCACTCTCTGTGGATATTATTATTAAATAAGATCAAAATGCCCAAACTAATGTCATGATTGCTGCAACTGCGGTAATCAAAAACGAAACAACCAATCCAGTGGGCATAACTTTGGTCTCTTCACCAATTCGATCAATACTTGCAGCTGCATTTTGTAATTTGGATGGCGAAATAACCGATGCCAGCCCGCCCCCAATTCCACTGGCTGCAGCCAATAATATTCCCGCTGCGCCTATCTGCTCGCCCACTGAAAGATGAGTCTTCGTCAACATGGCGATGGAAGAGGCTTCAGAACCGCTGATAAATCCACCCAGTAACCCAAGATATGGGGAAACCAATGGGTAGAAACGATCCAACCCGGCTACGGCTGCAGATGACAGAATATTCACCATGTTCAATTCCGGTGAAATTAATTGCCAATCGATGGATTTACCGGAATGATTAATCACATAAGCCATAGCAAAGTAAATGGCTGCAGCCAGCATTGGACGTGGCGCCCGTTTCATCCATTTTGAAAGGGTATTCTGTAATTGACTTTGATTTACCTTTAAAAACGGGAATGATAAAAAAGCGCTGATCATTATCCAAAAATATGCCTGCCAGAACATCCTGATTTTTTCTGGTGATCCGGGAATGATTTCAAGCGGCATCGACAATTTGTTGAAAACAAGATCATGAAAAACGAATATGGTATTAGCATCCAGACCGCTCAATGGTTCGTCAAAAAATATAACATCGGGATTATGAAGCAAAGCAGATGTTATCAAGACCTTTTGCTTATTTCCTTTCGAAAGATTTCCTATCGATTCATTAAGTAATTCAGTTAAATCAAACATCTCTGAAAAATTCTCAATCCTTTTTTTCAATACTTTACTGTCAATATCCCTTATTGTCCCGGTG
>CALMHE010000074.1 GCA_937863865.1 uncultured Anaerolineaceae bacterium
GCGATGCCCAGCAGACCCTGCATATTTTGCTGGTCGAGCCCGCCCATCAGGCCGCCCATGGTGTAATAGGCGTGCCGGCCGAAGGCTGAGCGCAAGTTGCTCATGCTGGCCTGCATGCCCATCAGGGCGCCGGGAGCGCCGGCCGCTACATCGGTGGCTGGCAATCCAGCCATGAAACCGGCCTGCGAGATGGCCATCTGCTCAGAGGCATACTTCTCCATCGCCTTGATTTGCGGGTTGGATGTACTGGTGATCACTTGTCCCCCATTCCGGCGATTAATTGATCAAAACGAGCTGAATGAAGATGACAGACAGCCACTGCCAGGGCATCAGCCGCATCATCTGGCTGTGGAATTTCTTCCATTGCCAGCAACGCCTTAATCATCTCCTGCACCTGGCGTTTATCAGCACCTCCATAACCCACCACAGCTTCCTTGACTTGCATCGGGGTGTATTCATATACAGGAATACCCGCCTGTGCCATTGCCAGCAGAACCACACCCCGGGCATGACCAACCGATAGGGCTGTTGTGACATTTCTTTGAAAAAAAAGCTTCTCCACCGCCCCGGTTTGAGGGTGATGGAGAAGGATAATTTCGTTTAATTTCTCATGCAGGAGTAACAACCGTTCGGATAAGGGAAGATCCTTGGGTGTTCGGATGGCTCCGTAATCTACAATTTGTAATCCATCAACTGTTTCCCGGATCAGCCCATAACCTGTGATTGCCGTGCCTGGATCAATCCCCAGAACCAGCATCAGGGTTATTCAGCCTCCATGGCTGCAATAGCTTCTTCCGAAATTAACAGGTTGGAGAATACACTCTGAACATCATCCAGTTCTTCAATGGTCTCGATGGCGCGCATGGATTGAAGTGTATCTTCAACACTCAATTCCATCTCCTGGTTGGGAATCATACGCAATGTAGCCTCCACGATTGGTACACTTGAGTGTCGAAGGGTATCGTTTAATTTTTTAAATGATTCAACCGGACCGATAATTTCAATTGTGTCTCCATCCTGACTTACATCATCGGCTCCCCCTTCCACAGCCAACTCAAATATTCCATCAAAATCAGATGATTCAACAGTGAAGTAAGCCACCCGCTTAAATTGCCAGCTTACCGACCCAGCCTCCCCTAAATTGCCGCCCAGCCGGCTCAAAATATGCCGTAGTTCAGCCACGGTACGATTCCGATTTTCAGTCACGCAATCAATAATTAATGCAACACCATTGGGTCCATAACCCTCATAATAAATTTCTTCAAAAGTTGAACCGTCCTTGCTTTCGCCTGTGCCACGTTTGATTGCGCGTTCAATGTTGTCTTTGGGCATATTCTGTGCTCTGGCTTTATCGATGGCAAGCCTTAACCGGAAGTTTGAATCAATATCTCCGCCACCTTCACGCGCCGCCATGACAATTTCACGCGTCAAGCGAGTATAGATTTGCCCGCGCTTGGCGTCACTGGCACCTTTTTTTCTTTTAATTGTCGCCCAATGTGAATGACCAGACATGCTTTCAACTCCTTGAACTCGCAGGGTATAAAAACCGACAAGAAATTATACCATACCCGCTCTTTACAGATTTGTTAATAACAACTTTCTTCTGACATATGACGCTAACCAAATATTAATCTGCTTCCTATAATCTGGGTACCTTTGGAAGGAATCCATTATGGTACCCAAGTATAAGTGGTTGATTATCGTTATAATAACTGTTCTGTTGCTGACCACCTCAACTAACAGCTTCAAGCAGGCACCTGCAATACCTGTTACTGGATTTGTTCCTCCACAGCATGAAAATATTCCCACTGACGCCATTCATTCATTGTCATCCTTTACGACCAATGTTAAAAATGGAAACCATAATCAAATAACCGGGATATACATTTCATCCAAATTTGCTTATCCAGTTTCCCCCCAACCCGCCGGTCAACCAGGTTTTGTATCTTCCTCACCAGATACGATCACCCAATTTTCCATGGCATCCAATTATGGTTCAACTGGATTGCTGGCTCATAATTATTTGGCTGGATCAGATTTTTCAAATTTAATAATGGGTGATCTGATCATTCTGGTTTATGGCGATGGTCACTTGAAGCGGTATCAGGTGAATTCCATTCAAAAGTATCAGGCATTGGATCCGGTCAATCCCTATTCATCCTTTGTTGATCTTCAGGGGAGTCAGACCATCAATGTCACGGACTTGTTTAATAATATATACAATTTTCCCGGACGATTGATTCTCCAAACCTGCATTTCTGCTTATGATAATCCATCATGGGGCAGATTATTCATTCTTGCAGAGCCTATACCTGTTTATGGGTTTTCGTCTCTGAAAAATAAAATTACAAATTACATATTCCAGGCGCGGGGAAACTCATCATTTCTTCGGAATTAATTCCAAATCTGGAATAGTTACAGGTTTACCCACCGGTCGGGCAACAATGATCAACCGGTGGGTATTGGATTCATAAGGCCAGCAGGTAATCAGGGTCAGACGTTCATCAAGAGATCTGGCGATCCAAAGGGCGTTTTGTAATCGATGTTCAAGGGATTGCCATCGTTCAGGTAACACCATGATATTGGTGACTTCATACGAATAAATTTGTTCGGAAGAAAAAACCTGGATGGCATCCCCCATCTCCAAATTTACCAGGTCCCGAAAAACCTCACCATATACATTATGGTGACCATTAATCACTGTATTTCCAATTTCCCCCAACATGGCTGAATCGGAATGCCAGCCGCCAGCAAATTGATCCGGCGCAATCCATTCCTCATATTGAATCGAATCCACGATGACCATTTTTTTGGTTGCCGCCACCACAGGTGCATCGAGTTCTATTTTGGGTATGACAATTCGTATCGGAGGAGCGGGAGGGATGATTTCCTGGTCAGGAACGATTTGTTGATCCTTACCCGGGTGGACTTTTTCGTCCTCCTCATCACCAAGGTTGGATTTGATATGAATATCACTTTCCAGGTCATCTGAAATTTCGATACTATCGAGGGTTGGAGCCAATTCTGTTCCTGCGGATGCTTTTCCTTCCAGCAGCAGAATGGGCAAAAAACCCGCATCACGGCTGATACCGGTGGCTTCCAATTGTCTTTTTATGAATTCCTGACCACTCTGCCAGGCTCCGGATATACCCGCCAGAAAAATCACAACCCCAATAATGGCAATAACTTTTTTCATTGAATTCATCTGCGAATTAAAATCGTCAAGCAAATGTGCATCACATCTGCTTGACGATCATTTTTTCCATCATGGGTTTACTTGGTAATTCTTTTTGAAAAAGCCTGTAAGGTCAACGCCAACCCCAGAAATGCCAAACCAAGGTTGATAAATATCCGGGATGCCAGGTCTTGCATGGACATTGATGAGTTATCCGCACCAGTCACAGGAATAAGAACCGATGGAGTCTGAACGGATGGAGGCGGGAGTGTTTTCACAACTTCCGGAGTGGCGGTTGGTTTTTCAGTCGAGCCGGGTGTGGCAGTTACAACCTCAGTTGTCGGTGTTGGGGTAGGTCCAGGAAAGGAAGTGTTCGTCGGTTCGGGTGTGTCCGTAAACGTGGGAGTAAAAGTAAATGTAGGGGACGGTTCCGGGGTATCGGTCAGGGTTGGTGTGAAAGTCAGAGTCGGTTCCGGGGTATCCGTCAGGGTTGGTGTAAATGTAAGGGTTATGGTGGGAGTATTTGTGTCGGTCGGAGTCGGACCTGGACCTGAAGTACTGGTTAATGTTGGAGTAAATGTATAGGTAACCGTCGGAGTAAATGTATGGGTGATTGTCGGTGTAAAAGTCAGCGTGGGTGTATTGGTGAATGTCTGAGTGACAGTCGGAGTAAAAGTGAAAGTGGCAGTTGGTTCAGGTGTATTTGTGAATGTCGGTGTCACTGTAAAGGTCGAGGTTGGCACCATTGTTTGGGTAAAGGTCGGAGTAACAACCGTACATGATAAGGTGCAGGTGGTACTCCATAACTCTCCCTGACCAGGATGTCCTGGTCGTTGGATAACCCGGAATTTATAATTCCCGGATAACTCCGGATCGAAAGTAATTGTATACGTTCCTTCACTGGGCAGAGCTGGAATTACACCTGTATAAAGTAACTGTCGATCCGGGGCATTCATTGGATTACCGGTGGCACTGTACCAAACTTCATAGGTCGTCGGTCCTCCCATGGGTCTGCCATGGTTCCGGATTACAGCATAAATTAAATCACAATCCCCCTCACAACCACTATCAAAAACAAGAGAACTCTGATCCCACTCGATAACAGCATCAGGTTGTACTTGATTTTCGCCCTGATTCGCTTTTACAGGTCCCTGGGTAATGGAAAGGATAAATCCAATGAGAATAAAAATAATGCCGAAAAGATATGCCACTCTATAAATTTTTTTTATGGGCGAACGATGCATAACAGCCCTCCGCAACAGAAAATTTTTGAACCCACTTTCCTGCGCTTCGATCGGCTCTTTCTGAAAAGAAAGAAACCGACCTATCAGGCCGGTTTCGCTATTAGGCTCCCTGATCCAATTGCTCTCTTTTGGAGAAGCTCAGCGACCATAGTAAAAGGATCAGATCATCGCCGCCTGAAAAAACAATTATTAACTTTACTTAAGAAAATTATAAATCCTTTTCATAATATGTCAAGTTAAAAAATAAGTAAAAATACTTATTTTTCACTTGGTCTTGTTTTCCATCATCACTGGATTTTCAAGGATGCCAATTCCCTCAATTTCCACAGTGACACCATCCCCGGCAGTTAATTCACCCACGCCCGCTGGAGTGCCCGTCAAGATGATGTCGCCAGCTTCCAATGTCATAATCGATGAGATGAAGGCTATTATTTGAGGAATGGAAAATACCATATCCCGCGTGGTAGCCATCTGACGAATTTCACCATTCACCCTCACTGTAATCAAAGCGTCCACCGGATCAAAATCCGTCTCAATCCAGGGTCCCAGGGGACAAAAGGTATCAAATCCTTTGGCTCGTGTCCACTGACCATCTCTTCGTTGCAGGTCCCGGGCAGTAACATCATTGGCAATTGTGTATCCAAACACCCATTCAAACGCCCGTTCAGTCGGGATCCAGCGCCCTTTCTTGCCAATAATGACAGCCAGTTCACCCTCATGATCCACATGTTGGGATTGAGGAGGCAGGACGATCTTCTCCTGGAAACCAATTACCGAGGAAAATGGTTTCATGAAGATCAAGGGTACATCCGGAACATCGCTATCAAATTCCCTGGCATGTTCAGCATAATTTTTCCCCATGCAAATAATTTTGCCCTGTTCAACCGGGGCTTTGATTTTCAAGGATTCCAAAGGAAATTCCGCCTCCAGTCGTCGATAATCACCAAACGGATTACCCTCAATCACCCCTACTCGATTATCATGAATCCAGCCAAACCTGGGTTCTTCATCTTTAAATTGAAAACGGACAAATTTCATATGAGCCTCCACTGATGATAAATATCCATTAAGTTTAACATAGCTTTTAATTTTCGATTATAATCAAACCACCGGGCGGGTAGCTCAGTTGGTTAGAGCACATCGCTTACACCGATGAAGTCGCAGGTTCGAGTCCTGTTCCGCCCACAAGAAAAAATTATCCAGTCGGTAATTTACTTCCATCCTTTATGGATCGTGATGTGGTTTAACTTGACTCTCATACCCAAATCCAATATACTTTTTTTAATCCCCCACCATCCTTTTTTTTCCTCTCTTGTCATGAAGGGAGGTGATGTCCCCAGCTTGGGATTGGAAACCTGTTTTTTTTCATTATCCAATCTTACAGCCAATTTCCAATCAAGAAAAATTTAACATTTAATCTGTCTATCCTTTGTATCGGAATTTCCTTTTTTTCCTTACATCAGGAGGTCAATTGGATATGTATGCAAAATTTTTCAAGATATTTGCTGTATTGGTGATCATTTCCATGCTTGTCGTGCCAGCCAATGCCCAGGCACCCACACCTCAAACTGATGAGATTGTTGACGGAAAATATCAACAGGTTTCACAGGATGATATTGTCAGTTTAAACACACCTTTTCGCTACATAATCTTGTTTACAGGCGAATCACTGGTAGCCCGCAATCAAGGCGCCAAAGGTATTAATGCTGCAAGCATCGACAGCCAAAATTACCTCAATCTTTTAGCTGTCCAACGGGAATCCATTCTGACCAAAGCTGAAAGTGTCCTTGGACGCAGCTTGGAAGTCCGCTATGTATATGATGTCATCCTCAATGGTGTGTCCCTGGAATTGACCCCGGATGAGGCTGCCCAACTGGAGACCATGCCTGGCATCCGCAAGGTGATGCGTGATATTACTGAATATATCACTACCGATGCCAGTCCTTCCTGGATTGGTGCCCCTACACTTTGGGATGGCACCTCGGTTCCTGATGGAATTGGTACGAAGGGTGAGGGAATTCTTGCGGGTATTTTGGATACCGGCATCAACTTTGACCATCCTTCCTTCAGTGATACTCCAGATG
>CALMHE010000075.1 GCA_937863865.1 uncultured Anaerolineaceae bacterium
GGATTGCGCCGCACCAAGAGCGGTCGCTTTACCCTGAGGGATGCAGTTCCATTGAAGAAACTGCGCGAAGCATTTGACACCGGCACCTGGTATCAGTACGTCATCCCCGCCGGAGAAGCCCTGAGTGACTGGCCAGCCCTGATTCTGACTCCTGAACAGGAAGATGAAGTCCGCCATGGACACCGCGTTCCGGGTACACCCGGCAGCCACAGTTGGGCTCGCGGCATGTCCGAGGACAATGATCTGGTGGCGTTAATGGAGTTCGATCCAGACACCAGTGAGTGGCAGCCCCGGAAAGTCTTTTCCGCCTGATTCCAGGGTTGCACATGCGTCATTCCACCTCATTGGAGACTTTACATGTGGAGGGCGCATGGGTAAGCATTGGCACATTTGATGGGGTGCACTGCGGGCACCAGCATTTGATCCATCACCTGGTGGAAGGTTCAAGGGCGGTCGGCGCCCCTTCCGCGGTGATCACCTTTTATCCGCACCCGGTCACTGTATTGCAGAGGTTGACCGAACCCCTCATCCTCACCAACCCACAGGAACGGGCAGTACTTCTGGGCAGGCTGGGTGTGGATGAAGTCATCACCCTGACCTTCACCCCCGAACTGGCTGCCCAATCCGCTGACCTGTTTGTTCTGGAGCTGGTGGAGTCGCTGGGCATGAAACACCTGGTGGTGGGACCTGATTTTGTTTTGGGTCGCCGCCGGGCAGGTGATCTCCCCGCCTTGCAACGGATGGGTGAACGTTACGGATTCACAGTTGATGTTGTGGAACCCATTGTAGAGTATCTGGAAGTGGTTTCCTCCAGCCGTATCCGCAAGGCAATGGCGGAAGGCAACCTGGTGGAGGCAAACCGGATGCTCCGAAGGATGGTTTCCATTCCCGGTGTGGTTGTGCACGGTGATGGTCGTGGCAAAGGGCTGGGTTTTCCCACTGCCAACCTTGCATTGGAACCCGACCGGCTCCTGCCTGCCAACGGCGTCTATGCCGCCTGGGCATGGCTGGATAATGAGGTCCACCGGGCGGTGGTGAATATTGGCTTGCGTCCCACATTTGAATATACACCAACCCAACCCCGCCTGGAAGCACATCTGCTTGATTATTCCGGCAGCCTTTATGGTCGCCGGATCAGGCTGGAATTTGACAGCCGGATCCGACCCGAACAGCGTTTTCCCTCCAAGGAAGCGCTGATTGCCCAAATTCATCAGGATATTACAACTGCACGGGAGGTGCTGATCCATGTCCCGCAAACGCCAGATTTACCTGCTTGACCCGCAGAAATTACCCCCGGAAACCATCGCAGTTGCTTTTGCCAAGACATCCCGCTCACCCCAATCCTTCCGGGAAATAGCCGCCGAGCTGAGTGATTCCAGCAGTGCGGATTTTCATGAAAAGTGGGTGGTGGGTTTTGGTCACTCGTCGGTGGCTGAACATGCTGTTTTGCATGTTGCCGTTGAGAATGTATCGCGGCTGGCGGTGGAATGCCTGGAATCCAATCGGCTGGCATCCTATACCGAGAAATCCACCCGCTACCAGCAGTGGGGAGCGGATGATTTTTACCGCCCGCTGGAACTGGAGAATCACCTGCTGCGGGGAATGTACGAAGACACCTGCCGGCAATTATTTGATACCTATACCCGGTGTCTGGAACCAGTCCAGCATGTGGTTGCGGAAGAAAACCCCCGCCGCGATGGGGAAAATCAGGCGGCATGGGAGCGACGGGTCCGTCCGCCGGTGGTGGATGCCTGCCGTTTTCTGCTTCCGGCGTCCGCCCTGGCAAATGTGGGCATGACCATCAATGCCCGTGCACTGGAGCATGCCATTCGAAAGATGCTCTCCCATCCCTTGCTGGAAGTGCGCCAAATGGGGGCGGAGATCAAGTCAGCTGCCATGGAAAGCACCCCAACGCTGGTAAAATACGCCGATGCGGTTCCCTATCTGGAAACCGTGCGGAATAATCTGGCTGCAACAACCCCGGGCAAGCCAACCATGCCCGGCGGGGAAACTCCCTGGTGCCGGCTGGTTTCGTGGGATGTGAATGCTGAACTGCACATCCTGGCAGCCGCCCTGTATCATTATGGGCAGGAAGACTATACGCATATCCTGGGGCAGCTCATGAATGCCCCGGCAGGGGAGAAATCCCGGCTGGCGCATACCATCCTGGGGGCACTGGATGAACACGATATCCCCATCCGCGAGCTGGAGTATGCCAGTTTCACCTTTGATATCCTGCTGGACCAGGGCGCTTACGCTGAACTCAAGCGCCACCGCATGATGACCCAGACCCCGCAGGAGCTGACACCCCTGCTGGGTTATGCCATTCCCCGTCTGATCAGTACCGCCGGTATGGAAGAAACCTACCGCAGAGCGATGACCGCGGCTTATGAAGCATACCTGCAATTAAAAGATTTCAACCCCGCTGTGGCATCCTACGTGGTTCCCAATGGCTGCAACCGCCGGGTTCTTCTCTCCGCCAACCTGCGCAGCCTGATGCACTTCATCAACCTGCGTTCGGCTCCCAACGCCCATTTTTCAATCCGGCGGATTGCCCACCGTATGGCGGAACTGGTGCGTCAGGCTCTGCCTCTGTTCGGTGGTTACATCAACTCTGAATCAGACGAAACCTGGCAGGATGTGGAAAGGAAGCACTTTCTAACCACATTATCCGGGTTGTAAGTTGGTAAACCTACCCGGTGATCATCCAGCCGGCAGGATCGGCTGATTGCCGCCAATCAGCCCATCGATGATTCACCCAGCAGGATTTGTCAATGAATGACTGCCACATGAATCATCATGGTTCTTCATTAATATTGATTATCATTCCCCTTTGTCAAAATTGAAGGGGATGGTTTATTCTTCAATAAATTCCACATTTTCAGGGTTCACATCAGCCCCGGTGAGCCGTACGATCATGTACGGATGGGTCAGCACTGTCAAAACAATAGCCTTGGGTGACGGTGCAGTGACATGATAGATAACTTTCAAGCCATCGACGGTCTCTTCAACCTTTGTCACCGCCACTGAAAAACCGCTCGATCCCTTGTAACCGGTATAGACCACGATCATCAGATCATCCGGATATTCCTTCAGGGCATTTCGCAAGACTGTGCGGGCTTCCTCCGGCAGGCTTGCCTCGTTTGTATCGCCAGCTTCGATACTCTTCAGGGCGAACAGAACCGGTTCCCTCTGGTCAGCTGACCCTGCGGCAGGTGCACCAGAAGCAACAATGAAGGCAGTCATACCCTTTGGTGCAGGGATGTCACCCTTGACTGGCTCCACCGGATAGGCAGTTGGTTCAGCAGGCTGCCCAGGTTCAGTGGGATTTTCAGGCTGGGTTGGGACAGAATTGTCAGTTGGTTTCACTAAACGATCCTCCGAATCTGCCGGAATTCCCAGGCTGCAGGCATTCAGCATAGTCATGAACAGGATGATGATCAGGATTCCTCCCAAAAGTGGGGTAATTTTCTTCATTATATAATCCTCCAAAACACAGGTTTTGCCATACTGTTTAAATTTATGACGTTGGAAATAAATTCCGGTTCCCGTTTTTCGAAAGAATGATTATTAATTCAGATCATTACCGGATTCCATATGGTTTTTGGCATCCGCACGGCAGAATGATGTACTAGTCTCCTCAGGGGATGGATTAAAAGAGAATGGATGCCAGTTCTGAGCGATACTGCCGGGTAAGCGGATCCTCGCCACCCATCAGTTCCAAAATGCCCAATACAGCCTGGCGGGCGCGGGGAGGCGGTCGGCGACCACGCCGCGACCATGAGCTACGGCACCGAGGGTGTCATCCACGGCTTCCGCTGCTACCTGCTGCAGGACGAGCAGGGCGAGCCGGCGCCGGTGTACTCGTGCGCCAGCGGGCTGGACTATCCGGGGGTCGGCCCCGAGCACAGCTACCTGAAGGACACCGGTCGCGTGCGCTACGTCACCTGCTCCGACGACGAGTGCCGCGACGCGTTCTTCCTGCTCAGCCGCCGGGAGGGCATCATCCCGGCGCTCGAGAGCGCGCACGCGGTGGCGCACGCTCTGGTCAAGGCGCGGGAGATGAAGACCGGGACGGTGCTCGTCAACCTCAGCGGCCGCGGCGACAAGGACATGGACTACGTGCTGGAGCACTGGGGCACCGGCGCGGACGGGTGAGGTCGTCGGGTCGCCGGCGCCGGAGAGGCCGCCCCGCGCCGCCGCGCGGCCTCTCAGGCGCCTGGCTCGTTCCAGGCAGCGGCGCGGATACGCACCTCACCGGCGTCCACCTGCGCCTTCCCAGGCTTGGCGACGGCTGATCGACCTGGGAGATCTTCCAGTACGAGGTCGCCGAGCCCCACGGCCGTCGCCGGCCCTCGACCGGCAGGGCCGCGCGCATCTGACTTTCGCGGTCAACGACGTCGTCGCTGCCGGGCGTCCGGTCGTGGACGAGGGCGGCGACCTCGTCGGCGAGATGATCTTGGCCTGTCAGGAACCCCGTCGTCGTGGGCTGAGTGCGGCCGCGGCTGTGCCTCGCTTGGCCGTACGGTGTGTGTCATACTGAGCTCGAGCGCGGGGGGCCGCGCGACACCCGGGGAGCATGCGATAGAGACACCGCCGCCACGGACCACTTGGTGGAGTCGCAATTGGAAATGGGCTGTCCCCGTCCTCTGTGTGACCGGGGTGCTGCTCGTCTTGCTGCCGGTGCTGGCGTTCGGCACCGGCGCCTACCTTGTCGTCTCGCTTGTGGACCGCACATTCAAGTCATCTGGCGGGTATCAGGAGGCGCTCGCGCTTGTGCGCTCGGACCCGGCGGCGCTCCGGGCGCTCGGTGCCCCGATCGACGACGGCTGGTTCCCCACCGGTCACGTCGAGAGCGACGGCGCGGGCGGCACCTCGGACCTCGCGATCCCCGTCTCCGGCCCCAAGGGCGACGGAACGCTCTACGTGAAGGCCACGAGCGACATGGGCGAGTGGCACTTCACACGGCTGCTCCTGAGGGTCAAGGGGTCGGGCGAGGAGATTGACCTCCTGCAGACGGAGCCCTGACCGACGGGATGGCTGCCGGGCAGGCCCCGGAGGCCAAGCGGCCTGGCAGCGCGGGCCCATGTTGCCGCCGCCCGCGGCGCCCGGTAGAGTTCTGTCTTCCGGGTGCACCCGGCCCGGCCTCGCCGTGCCGTCCATAGAAGGAGACATCACATGTTCTACGACAAGGACGCCGACCTCTCCCTGATCCAGAGCAAGACCGTCGCCATCATCGGGTTCGGCAGCCAGGGTCATGCCCACGCCCAGAACCTGCGCGACAGCGGCGTCAAGGTCGTGGTCAGCGAGCTCAAGGGCACGCCTAACGGGGAGCGCGCCGAGAAGGCGGGCTTCGAGGTGCTCGGGGCCGCCGAGGCGACCAGGCAGGCCGACGTGCTCATGATGCTGGTGCCCGACCAGACGCAGGCGGCGGTGTACAGAAGCGATGTCGCGCCCAACCTCAAGGACGGCGCGACCCTCATGTTCGCCCACGGCTTCAACATCCACTTCGGCCAGATCGTCCCGCCGGCGACCGTGGACGTGAGCATGGTCGCCCCCAAGGGTCCCGGCCATCTGGTGCGCCGGCAGTACGAGGAGGGCAAGGGCGTGCCGGTGCTGGTGGCGGTCTACCAGGACGCCAGCGGACACGCGAGGGAGCAGGCGCTGGCGTACGCGAGCGCCATCG
>CALMHE010000076.1 GCA_937863865.1 uncultured Anaerolineaceae bacterium
ATCCAGAGATGTCCATGGTTGTTAACGATAAGCTGCTTCCGGAATCCGTCATTCCACAATCCCAGCATGACATCAATCATCATCTCCCGCACCACATGTTCGCGGACGATCACGGTGCCGGGCATGCCCATGTGATGGTACGGATGACCGCCATAATTCAAAGGCGGCAGAGCCAGGTTGACCGGTGCGCCGCGCCTGGCGGTGAAACGTCGGACCCCTTCGCAGATGGCACTGACATACAGGGTATCGGCGGCGCTGGGCAGATGCCGCCCATGCAGTTCGGTGCAACCCACCGGGATGAAAACAATATCATTCTTTTTACGATTTTCCTCCACCTGCCAGCGGGTGGTGGTCTGGATATAGGAGCCGGGTTTTGCCCACTCCACCGGGGAGGGGATGCCGTATTCTTCAAGTATTACATCGATTTCAGCATCGCTGGCTTCCCATACCGATTTTTTCAACCGTCCAACCTCGTTGTCCTCAAAAAATAAATCAGGCTGGTTGGTCGATAAATAGCCAACTGGGGTTTGTTTTTCTGTCATCTTTAACTCCTGGTCATTCCATGGAAAAATAAGGGGAAAGAACCTTAAGGG
Organism: uncultured Anaerolineaceae bacterium; assembly: GCA_937863865.1. Taxonomy (GTDB): domain Bacteria; phylum Chloroflexota; class Anaerolineae; order Anaerolineales; family Anaerolineaceae; genus CALMHE01. The sequence continues at coordinate 594 of CALMHE010000076.1, forward strand.
CTTTTTCCCGGGCTTCAATTGCGACCTGTGCGGGATCCAGCTCCCAGTATTCAGGTCGGAATAATTCAACAGAACAATGTCCATCGTAGCCAATCCGGCTGAGTTTTTCACAGATGGCTGCAAGTGGGACAACTCCATCCCCGGGCATCACCCGGGTGGCATCGGTGATGGCTTCCTTGGGGCAGTCTTCCAGGTCATCAATGTGAAATCCGAAAATCCGGGAGGTATCCAGTTCGTCCAGCTCTGAAAGCAAACCACCACCCGCATGGAAGTGAGCCGCGTCCAGGATCATCCCTACATTTTCCATGCCGGTCTTCTGGATGATTTCCCATGCCCCGCGCGGGGTGCGAACTGTACACCAGCCAAAACCAAGTGGTTCAAATGCCAGGTTAATCCCGTAACCAGCTGCCATTTTGCCCATGTCACGTAAAACCTTAACATATTCCATCACAATCTCATTCCAGGTGATTTTATGATCCGGGATGGGGCTGGGGACAACTGCGATGGCAGGGCAGCCGATCGCACGGGCGATGATGCTTAATTCCTGACAGCGGGATTGAATCTGATGGTAATCATTTCCCCGAAAACCGATGAATTCAATTGAATTTAACACCATTGGGAATATTCCATTCCTGGAGAATAAGGCACTTAATTCAGCCATGGAATGGACTGACAGGTAGTGGTCCAATTTGGATGCCCATACCTCCAGACCGGTAAAGCCAGCCAGTTTGCTGGCTTCCACATCAGTTTCCAAAGAGGAAGTCATGGTGGTCGCGCCATGGAAATATAATTTCATAAATTAATTGCCTCCAAACTCGCTGATATTTACCGGTCGTTTTTCCCGGTAAGATTTCCAGGCGGCATGTCCCAGCAAGACCGCCATCCGACCATCCAGCCCATTTATGGGCGTCGGTTTATCCTCCTGAACACATTCCACAAACTGGCGGACTTCTTCCACATAGCATGGAGCGTAACGCTGCATGAAAAAGTAAGGTGGTTTGGCTGAGTGGAATCCCTGCCGGTCACCCTGGCGGATCGTGGTTTCAGCTTCGTTCTCCGCCATGGCAGTCCCATTGGTGCAGAAAATCTCCAACCGCTGATCGTAGCCATAAACGGCTTTTCGGCTGTTGTCAATTGCGCCCACTGCCCCGTTGACAAATTTTAAGGAGATGACAGTGGTATCCAGATCGCCAATTTCTTCCAGTCCGGGAGTAACCAGGACATTCCCCATGGCAAAAATTTCTTCAACCTCTCCCATCTGGTAACGAGCCATGTCAAAATCGTGAATGCTCATATCGAGGAACATGCCGCCGGAAACTTTCAGGAATTCCATGGAAGGTGGTTCCGGGTCGCGGTTGGTGATGCGTAAAATGCAAGGTTTGCCGATTTCCCCTGATTCAACAATCTGGTGGACGCGTTGGAAACTGCGGTCAAAACGGCGGTTAAAGCCCACCTGTAATTTAACATTGGCTTTATTAACAACTGCCAGGGCATCATCAATACTTTCGAGATCCAATGCCAGCGGCTTTTCACAAAAGATATGTTTTCCGGCTGTGGCTGCGTCTTGGATGATGAAGGCATGAGTGTCCGTGCTGGAGGCAATTAACACAGCATCTATGCCAGGATCTTCCAGCAGTTCATGGTAATCCCGGACGACGCGGTGGATGCCCAACTCATCGGCAACCGCCCGGGCAACCTCAAGCCGGATGTCACAAATGGCTGCGAGGTTTGCTTCAGGGATATGCCTGACCAGGTTGGCAACATGAACACTTCCCATGCGTCCGGTCCCGATGACTGCCATATTTATTTTTCTACCCATTCCTGTAATCCTTTCTCCCCTCTCATGATTGGGAGAGGGGAGTATTTGATGGCTGCTCCGACTTTATGGCTTCATGACGATCTTCATGGCATGTTTGGGCTTTCGTTCCAGGGTCTTCATATCCAGACCTAAATCCTCAAACGCGCTGAGACCATCATCCAATGATATAACCTTGGTGAAGAAGGGATCCATGTTCAGGCGCTTCTCCCGGAATATGCGAATGGACGGCACCATCGTGTTCTGACCGAGGTACAGACCCAGGATTTTGGTCGCCCAACGGGTAATTTCGTTGGGAACGACCGAGGCTGTGATGCTGGAATCCATGCCGAACGGCAGGACTTTTCCACCAGGAGTGACACACTTGAGTGCCTGTTCAAAACCATTTCCAGTTGCTTCAATGACAATGTCCGCCTTGCTTCCGTAAGTGAACTCCTTGATCTTTTCAACAACGTCCACCTCGTTCGGATTCCAGACAGTCAAGCCGCATTCCCTGGCAATTTGAATCCGGAAGGGATCAATTTCGGTCACTGCAACTTTGGCGGAAATATTCTTGGCAAACTGCGCAAACAGATAACCAATGGGACCAAAACCGATCACCATTACGTAATCGTATGGCAGCATTTGCAGTGTGTTCATGCCATTGACGACCGTCGCCAGGGTTTCCACCTGGGTGCCGAGAACATCGTCAATGTCATCCGGCAGAACGAAGCATTGCTTTTCCGGCACCAGGCAGTATTCAGCATAACCGCCATTGCGCATTACACCCAGGGCACTGGTTTTAATATCCACGCACTGGCTGGTCAGACCCATGCGGCAGAAGTCGCAGAAACCGCAGCGAATGTTGTTATCCACCGCGACCCGATCGCCCAGTTTCACATGATGCACATGGGTTCCAACCTCAACAACTTCACCACAAAACTCGTGACCAAGAATGGTGTTGGGCTTGAAATGATGCTTGCCCTCCACAATCTTGACGTCACTTCCGCAAATACCTACCGCGGAAATCTTCAACAACACATCATCGGGATTCTTGACGTGCGGGATCGGTACCTGCTCCAGGACCAGATCTCCAACACCTTTAAAGACAAGCGCTCTCATAGTTTCCATTTTCTTTAATCTCCTTGTTTCTATTATTGCACACGTGTGCATTCGTTAATAAAATAAAATCCAGTCACACTTCAGAAACCTCTAACGT
>CALMHE010000077.1 GCA_937863865.1 uncultured Anaerolineaceae bacterium
AAAATATTTTTCATACCAGAGCGGGAAAAAATGTATAAAAATCACATTCGTGCAGTATGTCATACTCAGCGCGATGTTTGCTTAAATACCGCCAGAGGAAAACTTGCCACCGGAGTAGTTTATTCAGATTTTTCATTCCGCTGCCAAATTCAGCTGGCAATTGGTATCTGTGGATCTTCACCCCATTCCAGATTTCATCCTGGGGACTTGTCCCACCTCGATCCCAGGCAAGGATGGAAGCTGTATAACCCTCTGCAATGAGCGACCTGGCAGTAAATTCCACGCGTGGGTCCGGAGCAACCGGATTGGAACGTAAAATAAACACCCGTCTTGAAACCAGATGCTCCATTAACCACCCCCATCCAGTGAAATTAATAACCCGAGAAATTGCTGAACGACCTGGTTCACTGAATAAGACCCTGCCCGCTTCCGTGCAGCTTCTCCCATCTGCTGTTGGGTATTCTGTGAAGTAATTAACCTGATGACTGAATTCCTCGCTGAGTTCAAATCACCCGGTGGATATAATATCCCTTCACTGCCATCCGCCACCAATTCCAGCAGGGCATCCAGGCGGGGGGCAACAATTGGGCACCCGGAAGCCATTGCCTCCAAAATTGACAAACCGAACGACTCAGACCGCGATGTCGACAGAAAACATCCACCCGAGTAAGCCACAAATTGCATCAACTGGGGCATACGATTCCGGGGGACTTCCGGAAACCACCGGAAATGATCGATCAATCCCAATTTTTTTAACATCACCCAAAGCATCTGATGTTGTTCCGGAAGGGATTGTTTTCCGCCAATTAACCAGAACCTGGCGTTTGGCACTTGTTCAATGACCTGGGACCCAATATCTACAAAACCCTTCCAATTCTTGTGGGTTTCCAATCTGCCAATCCAGAAAACGACCGGTTCATTTATCTTTGGAACCCCGGGATAGGGATGAAAAAAATAATCCGGCAAGCCGTTTGGAATGACGTGGATGGGGATCTGATTACAGGTGATTGAATCCACCAGTTGTGCCTGCGCTTTTGATGGAACAACCATGGCGCGCAATTGACGAATAAATTGATTATTTTTTACGGCAACCAGATTTCGTTTTATTGTCGTATGTACTTCATAGATCTGTTTCGAATTGGGGAATTGTCTGGTTATTTCCTCAACCAGATCAGGTGTATCAAAATGAATTATCCATTCAGGATTAATATCATGGATCATTTTGAGCTGCTCATCCAATGAGGGGAAAACCTTGACGCGATCCTCAAACGGTATAAAAAGGGGTAAACCATCGCGGTCCTTGAAAAAAAGACTCCAAACTTCATGACCTTCATTAAGGAGTATCTGCATCCGGTCTCGAATGACAGATTCAACACCCCCAAACGACAATGTCGAGTAGATAAAAAGTATCTTCATGGCTGGGTCTCTCCGGATTGATCCGCACATCCCAGCCATAATCCCGGAGCAGGCGGACATCGCATTAATATTTGTTGTATCCGGTTGTCCCAGGTGTGATTTTGTAAAAATTCCTGGACGACTTGCCTGTCCGGAGGTGTTTGGACAGCTTCCTCCACCAGTTTTTCAAAATCGGCTGTGTCATTGGCAACATATACATATGGCATATGATTTAATTGCGGCATCCCGCTGCAAATCACCGGGCGATCCATTGCCAGGTATTCATACACCTTGATGGGATCAACTGCCCGGGATAATTCACCTGACCGGAACGGAATGATGGCAACATGCCATCGTTCCACTCTGTCAGCCAATTCTGCATGGGGCAGTTGTCCTGTAACGGATACGTTCTCCGGCAAATTGGCAGGTGGTTCGCCGGGACCGATCAATTCAAATATCCATTCGGGATGGCGGCTGGCAAGATCCAAAACCAGATCCCAATCAAACCAGGCGGGAGTCAGCCGTCCAAAATAACCCAGGGTGATTGTACCTTTTATAGCCGGCGGGGCTGACATGGCTGGAATCAAGCCAGCTTCATACCCATTCGGAATGAGCTGGATTGGTGTTCGGGTCCATTCACTTATATCTTTTGTTAATGGGTTGGCTGTCACACTCACCTGCTGGACATTCCGTACCAGGTATCTTTCAAAATCCACCTCATACCAGGATGCCTGACCGACCCGGTGAAATTCCTTCCAGTCATCAATCTTTTCATACCAGGTCAGCCAGCCGGATGAATTGGCAATATTGATCATGCTGAATAAAGAAGGGTGGGGAAATTCAATCAGGAACAAACGAGGAAAATGCTCAAAAATGGTTGAGGTTAAAATCCCGGATGCCTGAGCCCAGAGAACATCCAATGGCATGCTGCACAGCCAGCCATCCTCCAATACTTCAATTCCCTCACCCGA
>CALMHE010000078.1 GCA_937863865.1 uncultured Anaerolineaceae bacterium
TCAACCCATCTCCCCGGACTTCAACCGCTGCCCGTACTGCGGCGCGCCGGTAGTCAAGGAAGAAGCGGCTCCCCCACCGGTACCCTCCCCGATACCGCCTAGGAGTGATGGTACCCCTCTCACCCCACCTCCGCCGTATATGGCTGTGCCAACCCCGGCGCCCCAAAAACAGCTCAGCACCGGCTGGATTATCGTAATATCCTTTATCGCGATAAAGCTGCATATCGCAATTCAACGTATTCTATTCCATGAAGTCAGTTTCGATATTTTATATAAAATTATGTGCATGTGGATGGGTTTTAATGAAGATACCTTTTATAGAGTCTGGTCTTTTTTTTCCCATTTCTGGTAATCCATTCGACTGATGTTTTATGGAAAAAGGGAGGCTGCCTGGTTTCTTTCCTGATTGTCACCAGAGCATGACTAATGGACCCTTCATTGATGGACATTTTTGTCGATGGAATACTCTCCCCATTAACAACAAGATTGAGCGGATTTCAGTAAAGGGCGATCTTTTAACTACCCAAATTCCAAAGCCATGCTAGAATAATGAGTATGACTACTCCCACCCCCAATATTATTTGTCCTGCCTGTGGTGCAGCCACTCCACCCGGGTCGCGTTTTTGTGAATCCTGCGGTCAAAAACTGGAGGCTGCCCCCACCCCAACGGCAATCCCCACCCCGCCGGCAATGGCGATCCCGGAACCCGTTGAACTGCCCCCTCCTCCCAAGGTGGAACCCATGAAGCCGCCCGTTGTTGACACAAAAGAGAAATGCGCCAATTGCGGTCAACCCATCTCCCCGGACTTCAACCGCTGCCCGTACTGCGGCGCGCCGGTAGTCAAGGAAGAAGCGGCTCCCCCACCGGTACCCTCCCCGATACCGCCCATGAGTGATATAACCCCTCCCACCCCTCCCTTTCCATACGAGTCTGTGCCAACCCCTGCGCCAAAAAAGAAGCTTAGTACCGGCTGGATTATCGCAATTATCATCATTGCGGTCCTGTGCCTGTGCTGCCTGATTTCAGCGATTATTCTCTGGAATAGCGGCGACGCCATCATTCAGTACCTGCAGGAGTTTGTGGAACTCAACACCGGATTATAAACAGGTACATTGAGTTTTTTTAAAGCATTAGGAAGGCTGCCTGGTTTCAATCCTGCCAACCGGGTATAGCAATTGCAACCTTCATTGACGGGCGTTTTTGCCAAAGGTATAATCCTCGCACACGGAACAAGATTGGGCGTATGGCATTAAAGGGTAACCTTCGCGATTTTTCCATAACACAACTCCTTAACCTGATCAACCTGGCAAGGAAAACCGGGCTGCTTGATCTGGAGTCGCCTGCCGGTATGGCGCAGGTGTCATTTCGCGATGGCAAGCTGGCATACGCCCTGATGGGGACAGAGGATAACAGCCTGGCAACTGTGCTGCACCGCGGTCATAAGATCAGCACGGCTCAGCACAAATTACTGAAAGAACGCACATCCAATATGAGCGACAAGGAATTGGGGTTGATGCTGGTCAACGCCGGTTACCTGACCCAGACGGATGTGCTGGACAGTCTGCAGGATTATTTCGTGGATGTTGTGCGGCGCTTGTTTACCTGGGGAGAAGGATTCTTCAGCTTCGATACCGCCGGCAGCCTCCCGGAAGACCGCATCCTGGTGCGGATGGACCTGGAAAACCTGATCATCGAAGGTTCCCGCCAGCTGCGCGAATGGGAAGTCCTGCAGGATGAAATTCCCAGCCTGGATATGGCTCTTAAATTTACCGAACGCCCCGGCGCCAATATTCGCAAGGTCAATCTATCCATGGAGGAATGGCGGGTGGTCTCGTTTGTCAATCCAAAAAACACCATCCGCCAGATTGCCCGCGCCACCAAGATGAATGACATGGAAATCCGCCGGGTTGTCTACAGCCTGCTGCAGGCGGGTCTGGTGGATATTGTTCGACCGGGGGGCGCGCCCATCGGCACCTCCAGCCGCATGTTCCCCACCCCCGACAGGCAGGAGCAAAAATCATTGGTCAACCGCCTGATTACCCGTATTCGTTCATTATAGGAATCCAATGCTCAAGGAAGAGAGATGCAAACCGTAAAAATTGTGGTGACAGGACCCTTCAACTCCGGCAAGACCGAATTCATCCGTTCGGTCAGTGAGATTGATGTGGTTTCCACCGAGAGAAAGATTTCTTCAGAGGTGGAACGGGTGAAGGATAGCACCACTGTCGCCATGGATTTTGGACGCATCACCGTGGATGATGACCTGGTGCTGTACCTTTTTGGCACCCCAGGTCAGAAGCGTTTCGATTTCATGTGGGAAATTCTATCTGAAGGGATGCTGGGCTTCATCGTCATGGTGGACAGCACCCGCCCGGAGACTTTCCGCGAAGCGCGCAGCATCCTGGAGACCTTCCGCGCCTATGCCCCCACCCCATACATCGTAGCTGCCAATAAGCAGGATCGCGCCGAAGCCTGGGAACTGGATGATATGCGGGTGGCGCTGCGGCTTGATCCAAAAATCAAACTTCTGCCCTGCGTGGCTTTCCACAAGGAATCCGTGAAAACAGCCCTGCTGGAATTACTTTACAGCATCCTGGCGGAAATGGAGGCGGGGGGCTGATTTTTCCACCCGGCAGCATATCGTGTCTTCCATTACAACCGATCATGGCATCCTGCATTACGAAGTTTTTGGGAGGGGCAGACCAGTCATTTTACTGCATGGCTGGCTCGGCTCCTGGGGTCTCTGGCAGGAGACCATGGAATACCTGGGACAGTATTACCGGACCTACGCCCTGGACTTTTGGGGGTTTGGCGAATCAGGGCGCAAGCTCGATACCTACAAGGTCAAGGATTTCGTTGCCCTGGTTGACCAGTTCATGGACAAGCTGGGCATTGTCTCCGCCCCCCTGGTGGGGCACAGCATGGGCGGCACGGTCAGCCTGCTGGTTGCCTTGCGCTACCCGGAGCGGGTGCAAAAGGTGACCGTTGTCGGTTCGCCCATCAAAGGTTCATCGCTTGCCTTCCCCTTGAAGCTGGCTGGTTATCCACTGGTGGCTAATTTCCTGTTCACCTTCTTTGGGGCATTTCGCAGCGTCATGAAGGTGGCTTCACGCTTCATCAGCCGCGACCCGCGCTTTCCGGACATAATGGACAGGGACCTCTCCAGCCTGACCTTGAAATCCTTCCTTGTCAGCATTGCATCGCTGCACCGCACTGACCTGAGACCCGAACTGCATCAATTAAACATCCCGGTAATGGGGATGTATGGTGACCGGGATAATATTGTCAGCCCGCGCGAATGGAAAACCCTCTCCGACAGTTATCCTCAAACCCGGACTGCCCGTTTTAAGAACGCCGGACATTTCATCATGCTGGACGAACCTCACGACTTCATGAATACATTAAAATCCTTCCTCGATGAACCCCGCCCGGAGGTGCCATGACCGGCTCACTATCGCCATCCTTTTCGCAAATCATTCATTCCGGATTGCAGGAAATCATCGGCAACAAGGATATTTATACCGCCCTCCAGGTCACCGACAAACACCTCTTTAAACCGGATCACCCGCTTGAAAGTGCCAAATGGAGCGGTTTTTACCAGGCAATGGAACAGGTTTTGGGAATGCGCGGCTCGCACGGTGCCATGCTGCGGGTGGGTCGTGCCAGTTTCCTGCATCTGTTAAAAAAATATGGCGCGGATGGCGGTCTCATCGGTACGGAATTTCAGATGCTCCCCCTGCAGGACCGTTTATCCACCGGACTGGTGATTCTTGCCGGCATCATCAACCGGGAGGGCAATCAATCCATCTCCCTGGAAAAGCTGGATGATGGCTGGCTCTGGCGGATGGCAAATTGCCCGGATTGTCACAACCGCCACAAGGAAACAGAAC
>CALMHE010000079.1 GCA_937863865.1 uncultured Anaerolineaceae bacterium
ATATACGAAATCGGTTTTTCAGGAAAATTAAGGTATTAACGTGAATGTCGTTATAAATGATGCCTAACCCAAAGACTAGTGACATCTCCGGGTATCGTATGTAAGACACAGGCTTAGACCGTCTGCATGATTCTTCACGACAGGCATTGGCATTTCCCGGAGTGTTCCTTTATGATAGTGGACACAAGTGCAGGAGACCTGTTTTCAGGATGAGGAATAGCGATGATCCCCGTATCCATGCTGGTGCGCGGAACCTACCCGTGCGCTCAAAAAGCCGTTGATGTCGATATCCGGCAGGGTCGTACGCGCCGGATTGAGAAAACGTTCAAAGAACAGGTTCAAACGAAGCGGATCGGGGCTGGTGATGCCCAGGCAGTGCGCCACCAACGACGAAGCTGCCGAGCCGCGCGAGGAATAGGGTACCCCGGTCTGCCGGGCATATTCCAGGATTTCCTCAACAATCAGGAAAATTGGCTCATAACCCATGCCGGAGATGACTTCGAGTTCGTGGTTCAGACGGGCTTCAACTTCCGGCGTCAATTCCCCATAAATCTGCCGTGCCCCTTCAAAAGCTTTGCGGCGCAGGTATCCGGCGGCGGTCAACCCCGGCGGAAGGGGGATGGTTGGCAGGTGGGGTTGGTGCAGGGGCAGGTTGAAATTGCAGCGGCTGGCAATCTCATCGGTTGCCTTCACCGCCTGGGGAAAGGAACGGAAACGCGCCTCCATTTCACGGCTCCCCACAAACCAACACCCTTCCGGGGCAGCCGCACCGGGCGGGATTTTTTCCACTTGAACATTCAAGCGGACAGCGGTCAACGTGGTCAGCAGACCCGCTTGTTCAGGTGTGAGCATATAGACCGGGTGGGTGACGACCAGCGGTAAACCCAGCCGCCGCGCCAGGTGCGAATCCCCCAGGCTCTGTGCCGGGCTTTGCATGGCAAGGTAACTCCTGCCTGAAAAAATCGATTTAATCTTCGCCAACCAGTTCTCACCCAGCCCGCTGCCGCCGATGGCAATCAGACCCGGGTTGTGTCTGTCCAGCAGATCAGGTGGACAGGCGGCTTCGGGGACATCCCGCAGCATCAAGGCACTGCTCAACCGGCAGAGGTTCGCCCAGCCAGCCAGGTTTTCAGCCAGCAGCACCAGCCTGCCAACATCCAGGTCAATTTCCAGCCCCAACACCGGTTGAATGCCGCACACCTGGCAGGCGGTCACAAACTCCACCGCACCAGTCAACAAACGGTGGTCGGTCAGACCCAGGGCGGTCATGCCATCAGCAGCAGCCGCCTGCGCCAGTTCCGAGGGCAGCGCCAGCCCCTCCTGCAGGGAATACGCTGAATGGGCGGTAAGATGCACATACATACCTGCATTTTAGCAGAATACCCACCCGTTTCCATTAATAATCCACCCCCCATCCTATACTGCCAATTTGCTTGACATCCCTCCACCCTCATAGTATTGTAAACTTATGGAATTCTTTCCCCTTTTCCTGGCAGCCGGCGCCATCCTGGGATTGATCATGGTATACCGGCGCGCCCCGCGCGAGACCTTTGACCGCTGGTTATGGATGGTCATGCTCGTCCTCGCCCTCAGCCTGGCTGGGTCAAGGGCTGGCTTCGTTCTCACCCATGCATTTGCTTACGCCAGCCGCCCATTGGAGGTGTTCATGCCCTGGCTGGGCGGTCTTTCCTGGGTGGGCGCAGTTGCAGGCGGCATGCTGGGGATTGGACTTGCCGCCCTGATTCTCAAAATGCCGCTGGCTGCAGCTGCCGACCTGCTCATTTGGCTGCTGCCCCCGCTGGCGGTTCTCATCTGGCTGGGCTGTTGGGTCTCCGGCTGTGCCTATGGCATTGCCCTGCCGGATGGAGCCTCCGCCTGGTGGGGAATCAATACGCTGGATGAGACCGGTGGAATCCTGCTGCGCATCCCCCTTCAACCGGCAGCCTCTTTGATTTTACTGGCTTTCTTTTTTTGCATGGAATTAGTAAACCCCACCACCCTGCCACCCTGCTGCATGACGGCAATAATATTATCCGGGTTTGCGTTAATCCAATTTGTTGCCAGCCTTGTGCGAGCCGACCCGGTGAAGGTGATCCATGGATTGCGGATGGATGCCTGGGCAAGTTTGATCCTGCTGGGATTTGGCTTCATTTTGCTGGTATGGTCATGCGTGTCTGTCCGCAAACCTGCCTGACTTGTTTTCCAAGGAGTTTGAAATGTCTGATCTGAGTATCAAGACGGATCATGTCCAAAAAGTGTTGAAATCATTCATCCAAAAGGAAGTTCACGGGGCGGGTTTCCAGCGGGTTGTGGTTGGAATTTCCGGCGGAATTGATTCTGCCGTGGCATGCTACCTTGCCGCTGATGCCCTGGGGGCGGAAAATGTGCTGGCAATTCGCCTGCCCTACCGCACCTCATCGGCTGATTCGCTTGAGGATGCTCAAAAGGTTGTCGATGCCACCGGTGTGCAGTCGCTGACCATCCCCATCACGGAACTGGTGGATCCACTGATCAACCGCTTCCCGGAGATGAACGGTTTGCGGCGCGGCAACATCATGGCGCGCACCCGCATGATCATCCTCTTTGACCAATCTGCTGCCTTCAACGGTCTGGTTATGGGCACCGACAACAAGACCGAAGCCCTGCTGGGCTACACCACCGTCCACGGTGACGCCGCCTGTGCCTTCAATCCACTGGGTGACCTGTACAAAACCCAGATCCGCCAGCTCGGCAAAGCCCTGGGCATACCGGAAAGCATCCAGATCAAGCCGCCTTCTGCAGACCTTTGGGAGGGGCAGACTGATGAATCCGAACTGGGTTTCACTTACGCCGAAGTGGATCCATTGCTTCACCTGCTGGTGGAGCAACATGCCACGCCCGGCGAATGCATCCAGGCAGGTTATACCCGGGAATTTGTTGAAATGATCATCCAACGGGTACACAGGAACCGCTTTAAACGCCTGCTGCCAAAGGTTGCCTCCATCAGCGGCGGTCCGGTCAATTACGATATTTAATCCCCTCCGTTCCAACTGCAATCATCAATGAAATCGTTAATTACAATCCCTCCAGCCCTGCGACACCGCCGATTCACCCTTCTTTGGCTGGGATTGTTCATCTCGGTTGCCGGCTCGCAAATGCAGCTCTGGTCGCTCTTCTGGCATATCCGCACCCTGACAGACCAGCCTGCGGCGGTCAGCGGCATTGGGGCGGCGCGGGTGATTCCGGTGGTGGCATTTTCATTGATCGCCGGCGCGGTGGCGGATCAATACAACCGGCGTAAGCTGCTCTTCCTCACACAGACCGTGCTGGCAGGGGTGGCTCTTTGTCTCTCGCTTCTCACCTGGTCGGGTGAGATACAACTCTGGCATATTTACTTACTGACCGCAGTGCAGGCATCAGCCGGGGCGTTTGACCAACCGGCGCGGCATTCATTGGTACCCAACCTGCTGCCGCGTGCCGACCTGGCAAACGCTTATTCGGTCCAGTCCATCGCTTTTGATCTCGGTTCCATCTTTGGACCGATGCTCTCGGGTCTGGTGATTGCCAGCCTGGGTTTGCAGGCGGTGTATTTCATTAACGCCCTCTCGTTTGGGGCAGTGATCCTGGCGTTAATCCTGATGGGTCCGGTGGAACAAGCCCGCTCTCCGGAAATCAAACACGAACGCAGGTCTGTTTCCTGGAGTGCCATCAAGGAAGGATTGCGCTTCATCTTTCATCAGCCAATCATTCTCTCCTCCATGCTGTTGGACTTCTGGGCGACTTTCTTCTCATCCGCCAATACTCTGCTGCCTTTTGTGGCGCGTGATATCCTGCACGTGGGTGAAATTGAGTATGGCTGGCTCTCGGCGTCACAATCCATCGGCGCTGCTGCGGCAGCGCTGGTTATCTCTCAAAAGACCAGACTTCGGAAACAGGGCGGTCTGCTGTTGGGGGCGGTGGTTCTATTCGGCATGGCAACCGTCCTCTTCGGGGTTTCACGTGTCTTCTGGTTGACCATGCTGGCGCTCATCTTCGTGGGAGCTGCAGATTCGGTCAGCACCATCCTGCGTAACACCATCCGCCAAATTCAAACACCGGATCACCTGCGCGGACGCATGGTG
>CALMHE010000080.1 GCA_937863865.1 uncultured Anaerolineaceae bacterium
CTCCAGACCCAGCCCGGCATCAGCCTGACACTCAGCCACCGCCCGCGCAATTTCCGAATGAGTGCGTTCCTCTTGTTCATATCCCCTGATCATGTGGGAATCCAATCCCAGTTGTTTAAGTTGTGCATCCAGCCAGAAGCGCGTTCCCGATCCAGGCTGCCGGTTTATGAATCGGATCTCCGGTCTGAGTAAATCCGCCAGGCTGGAAATCTGATGCGGATTACCAACCGGCAGGATAAGCCCCAGGTGGCGGTTTGCCAGGCGAATCAAAGCCACCCGTCTGCCCGGCAGCAAACGCTGGATAAATGGAATATTATAGGTATCCGTCTCCTCGTCCCACAGGTGACAGCCAGCCAGGTCGGCTTCACCCTGCGCCAACGCCATCAATCCCCCCAGGCTGCCGGTGAAATGGATTTGGAGAGTAAACGGCGGCTCCATGCTCTGGCAATGGACAGCCAGCCGCCCCACCGCCAGGTCATGGCTGCCGGCAAAACGCAGGGTGGCTTCCGGGATTGGAGAGGGTTGTTCACCCAGCGCCCGCCAGCGATCCAACGCCAGCCTTACAGCTGATTCCACTTCATCCGGGGTATAACCCGAGGTCAGCACCTCCAGCAGGAAGCTCTCCGCCCGGTGTACCAGCACAGCGCGCCGCAGAGGCAGATGATTGGACGAAAGGGGGGCATCCGCCACGCATGTCCCCTGCCCCACCCGGCTGACCACCAGACCCTGGCGCGCCAGCTCACGGTATGCCCGCTGGACCGTCCCCGGTGTGCAGTTCCAGCGCGTCATCATATGGCGGACGGGTGGGAGCCTGTCCCCGGGTTTCAACCTGCCCGCCAGGATTTCCGACCGCACCCATTCAGCAATTTTCTCATACAGATATGATCCGTCCATCCCACCTCTCCAATTTACCGCAGCAGTACAGGCAGGAAAATTGTCTCCACCTCCAGGACCGAAAAAGAATCCATCCATTCCGTGGAATTTCCCCAACGGTTGACTGCTATTAATTTAATTTGATGATCTCCCTGCCCCAAACCATAAATCGTCAGGCTGAATAATTCATCCACTTCATCATAGATGCCGTCAACTGCAGGCACCGGAAGCCAGGCTCCGTCATCCAGGCTGTATTGCACGCTGGTGATTGTGTTAATGGTCATGGATGGACCGGTCGGGGAAGTCCAGGGGATGTCATTGACAGATCCCGTGTAAGTGACGGTGGGATTTGCTCCGTTATCATTCGGTTGGCTGGTGATGGTGAACGCCGGAAAGGTATCCACCGGGTCCAGCAAACCGTCGCCATCAGAATCACGCATGCCCACCTGGTGGCGGCTCACATCGCAGACACCACTGGAAGTGCCGCCGGTGCGCATCAGACAGCTAACCGTGACACATTTGGAACAACCCCCCCCGCCATCATGACAACCTCCCTCACAGTTTACATTCTGGATGCCCAGGTAACCCATGACAGACCTACAGCTGCAGGTGGCATATCCGGGGGTGTAATATTCATCCCCGGCTCCAAAATCGTGGGCGAATTCATGCGCAGTGACGCTATCCATGTTGCCAATTCCCCAATTATCATTATCATAAGTCATGACAATTACCGGCGGACCCATGTAAGTATAGCCGAAATAATAATCTGAAAACATCCCGTCAGCGTCCTTCAGGCTGTCCACCACGAAAATCAGGACTGCCCAATCGGCATCCTTTGTCTCCCGCAGAGAATTCAGGTACGCATAGGATTTGTCGATCCAGCCCGATTGGGTAAACCCCAGGTAGCTGAGTGTCTGTGAGATCCACACATTATCCTGGTATGAAGGCAGGCTGATCGGCTCAACCGTGGTTGGAATCTGCAGGTTGATGTCATAGACAAATTGCAGGCTGCCACCCGGATTGAAGCCCACCCACCAGTTCATGCCCTGCTGGATTTCACCCACCACCTGGTTCATACGGGCTGCATCCCAGTTTTCACCCGAACCTGCACTTTCCGGCAGGATGATACCCACCGCCACCCTGCCCGCCATGAAAGCGGACAGGTTGTAATATCCTGGTGCTCCGTTGACGGATTGGGGTTGTTCCTGCAGCTCCACTTCAACTGTACGGGTATCCCCCGCAAGTGGATGGGCTTGCGGGCTGATGAATTGAGTTTCCTGCGGCTGGGTATGATTGACATTCCAGACCCGGGCAACCAGGGCGGTCACCGGGTCCATGCCGGAAACAAATTTTTCATCCACCCCATCCCGGTAAATGGAAGCTCCAGGCAATGAATCCACCCCCCTGCTGTCTGGAAGAAAACCAATGACTACCCGGGGAGGAAACACATGCACCACACAACCACCGGCATCATCCAGGGCTGCCAATCCGGCGAACCGTATGCGACTGTTTCGAAATTGCCCAGGCCAGGAGTGGCTGACATCCAGTAGAGCTGCCTGCCCAGTTCATCCCGCCGGTATTTTTTGGCGGAAATCCAGGGCGCACCCTTGTACAGGTATTTCACCCCGCCGCCGGCAGGATAGAACAAGTCCTGGCAAAAGCCGTAATTACTAACACCCAGAGAGAAGCTGCCCGCCTTGTGGCTGCCAATTTTCATGGCGCGGTCGTCCCCTTCCTGCACTGGTTTGGCCAACAGAACGGCGCAGCAGAGAAATGCCAGTATAACAAGATAGCGTTTCATTTTCGTTCTCCTTATATACTTGCCAAAAGCTGTTGCAACGCCTGTGCCGCATCCGCCTGCTCCATGCAGGAGAGCGGAAAGCCCAGCAGCACCGCGTTGGCTCCGTTTTGGCTGTGTTTGATGCCCACATAGGTGGATGAATATTGTTCATACTCGTCCTGGGTGGGCGGAAGCGATGGATCGGCACCCGCCGTCCGGTGGTAAAGCCAGCCCTCATCATCGGCGAAACAGCCCTGGGGCTGCGCGCCCGTGAGGGTGCTGAGGCGGAAGGCAAAAAGGCTGCCTTCCTGGTTCTCGCTATCGATGCTTATGCTCTGCCGATAGATATACTCTTCACCCGCGAGGGGGATCCTGTCCTCCTGAAAACTGAACTCCTCCAACGGCAGCTCCGGCAGTACCGGATTGTAACTGCCGCAGGACATGAGCAAAATCAGGACGACTGCAACAACCATAATTGACAACACTTTGTTCATGGTGCTTCCATCCTTTTGCGCGAGTATCCAGATGCAAATCAACTTTTATTTTGTTGCTCTGATATGTCAAGATTTATTTTATATTTAACCTTGTATTTCAGGACGGCTCCTTTTACGATGACACGGTTTTATAGTCTGGTGTGCTTTGTTTCTGTTTAGCGAGCGCCATTTCACCAATGGTCTTTCCCAATCTATATCCTGTGGATCCAGTCGATCCTGTTATCCGCGTTCTATAATCCTTTCCAGCTAAAATACACCTTTCCACTAATCATAGCACCTATATATTATGGGGGGAGGGTGGGCCTCATTTGCAAAACCTGGCTTGCCTGTGGTCTTCCGGCAGTCATCCTTAACCTGGTGAGGGATGACCTAAGGATGATGGCATCAAACGCAGTAGCAGCAAAGGCGGGCGGTATGAAGGATTATGGAGATGGTTGTGGGTATTATGTGGAAAGGTGAAAAGGTGGAAAGGTTCCCCCGTAACGTGTCCTGAAACAAGTCCACCAGACTACCACACCGTGTCATCCCGGGCAGCGACCCGGGATCCAGTCTTTTAGAATAATCATCCACAAATTACACAAATTAACACGAATTAAAAGAACAGAATATGGGCGAGTGTCCAGCTAAAAAACAACCACCCGACTACAAAACACAGCACACCAAACCGCAAAACCGTGTCATCCCGGGCAGACGGGGCCCCTCTGGGGTGGCTGACCCGGGATCCAGTCTTTTATAACCCCAATCAAGCACCCGTCCCAAAAAACAGGCGTCAATTACTTGACAATCGCATAGAATATCAAATACATTCCGCAATATCCTTCATACCGCCCTCCTTTGCTGCTACTGGATTTTGTGCCATCATCCTTAGGTCATCCTTATAAATTATAAGGTTGACCCAAGGAAGACCCACGCCGGAGAGGGAAATGCAAATGAGGGCCATCCCCCTCTATAATAT
>CALMHE010000081.1 GCA_937863865.1 uncultured Anaerolineaceae bacterium
CGGTTTTGTGCGTCTCAAACGGTTTGGCTGGGAGGCGTTATATCCCGGGTCTTCCCACACGATGCAAGTGGTGGTGGATGGTATTTTGGAGGGCAAGGAATTTCTGCTGGAAGATTAATCGGATCCTGGAGTTGTGAGTGATGCCTGTCTGTTCCATAGTCATTCGAGCCTTTAATGAGGAAAGACATATCCCACGCCTGCTGACCGGCATCCGGGAGCAAAACATCAGGGATGTGCAGGTGATCCTGGTGGATTCGGGTTCCACAGATGGAACAGTGGCAGCTGCCCGGCAGTATGGTGTTGACATCGTGCACATTCTGCCACAGGAATTCACCTTTGGGCGGTCGCTAAACCGTGGCATAGCCGCAGCCAGCGCCGACCTGGTTGTAATTGCCTCAGCGCACATCTATCCCGTTTATCCCGACTGGCTGGAACGTTTACTGGAGCCATTCACAGATCCCAGGGTTGCGCTTGCATATGGCAAGCAGCGCGGATCTCCATCCACCCATTTCTCAGAACATCAAATATTTCGGCAATGGTTTCCCGATGAAGCCCATCCCGACCAGCCTTATCCATTCTGTAACAATGCCAATGCAGCCATCCGGAAGGAACGCTGGCTGGAACTGCCTTATGACGAAACCCTGACGGGTCTGGAGGACCTGGCGTGGGCGCGCAGGGTGCAGGAGCAGGGGCATGCCATTCACTATGTACCCGAGGCTGAGGTTATTCATGTTCACAGTGAGACCTGGCATGGCATTTTCAACCGCTACCGCCGAGAGGCAATTGCATTCAAACAAATTTACCCGCATGAATCATTCACAGCGGATGATTTCAACCGCCTGCTGCGCGCCCATATTCGGAATGACTGGCAGACTGCCTGGCGGGAGGGTGTATTTTGGAAGGTCTGGCTGGATGTGGTGCGTTTTCGCTGGCAGCAGCTGCGGGGTACCTACATCGGCTACCGGCAATCCGGTCCGTTGACCTGGCAATTAAAGAAAGCTTTTTATTATCCACGCTGGAACATCGCACCCCCAGTCCCACGCGAGGTGGAACCCATTGATTATCAACAATCACCGCCACGGGAGGTGAGCTCATGAAGAACAGTAAAGTTGTCGCATTGGTACCCATGCGGCACCATTCGGTGCGCGTGCCGGGCAAGAATTACCGAATTTTGGCAGGGCGTCCTCTTTTCCATCACATTTTGTTGACGCTCCTGGCTGTGCCGGAAATCAGTGAAATCGTAGTGGACACGGACAGCCCGGATATTATGGAAGGGATTGCGAAGGATTTTCCCGCCGTGCATGTGATCGAACGCCCGGTGAATTTGCGTGCCGATGATGTGCCAATGAATGAAATCCTCATGCATGATACATCCAAGGTGCCGGCTGATTTCTATCTGCAAACCCACAGCACCAACCCCTTGCTGCGCCCTGAGACGGTTTCCCGTGGCATACACACATTATTCCAGAATTATCCTGCTTATGACTCGCTATTTGGAGTAACCCGGCTGCAAACCCGCCTGTGGGATTCCCTGGGACGTCCGGTGAACCACAACCCCGCAATCCTGCTGCGGACACAGGATTTACCGCCCATCTACGAGGAGAATTCCTGTATTTATCTTTTCACCCGGCAAACCCTGGAAATCCGCAGGAACCGGATTGGAGAACGTCCATTCCTGTTTGAAATTAACCCGGAAGAAGCGCGGGATATCGACGAGGAATTTGATTTCCTGATTGCTGACCTGCTCTTGAGCCACCGGCTCAATTCCTGACCTTTCCTTCTCTGGTACAATACAAATTATGCCCACCATATTATTTTCCGCTCCATACATGATCCCATTTGTGGATCGTTTTCAACCGGTTCTGGCACACTACGGTGTGGATTTGATCCAGACGGAGGTGCACGAACGCCTGGGGGAGGATGAAATAATAAAATATGCCGGCAAATTTGACGGCACGATTTGCGGTGATGATCGTTACACCCCGCCTGTATTGGATCGCTGCATACCCCGTCTGAAGGTGATTTCCAAGTGGGGAACCGGTATTGATTCGATTGACAAAGCATACGCTGAGAAGCTGGGAATTTCAGTTCGGAATACACCCAATGCCTTTACCCTGCCTGTGGCTGATTCGGTGATGGGGTACATCCTGGCATTTGCCCGCCGCCAACCCTGGATGGACAGGGCAATGAAAGCCGGCGAGTGGGAAAAGATCCCTGGCAGATCCCTCAGCGAGTGCACCCTGGGGGTGATTGGGGTTGGCAATATTGGCAAAGCAGTCATCCGGAGAGCGCGCGCCTTTGGCATGCGTCTCCTGGGGACGGATATCATCCAGATTGCCCCCGATTTCCTAGCGGAAAACGGCGTAACCATGCTGCCGCTGCGTGAATTGTTGGAACAATCTGACTTCATCAGCATGAACTGTAATTTAAATCCCACCAGTCACCACCTCGTCAACCGGCAGACGCTGGAATGGGTCAAACCGGGAGCCATCCTGATTAATAGCGCACGCGGTCCGATTGTGGAAGAAACCGCCCTGGTCGAAGCCCTGCAAAGCGGCAGACTGGCAGGTGCAGCTCTGGATGTATTTGAAGTGGAACCACTGCCCCAGGACTCACCGCTATTGAAAATGGACCAGGTCATGCTGGCTCCGCACAACACCAATTCCAGTCCAGCGGCGTGGGAACGGGTGCATTGGAATACCATCCGCAACCTGCTGGAAGGTCTGAATATACCATGCACAGACCTGTCGCAGTGGATGGTTTCATAAGAGATAGATATTTATTCAAGGATTGTGCCATGAATTCTGAATCAGTCCGTTACCTGCTGATTACCGGCGCGGCTGGGGGGATTGGACGTGCAACAGTGCACCTGTTCGCTGAAAGAGGCTGGCGTGTGATTGGGGTGGATCGTAATCCATTTGGGGATAACTTCCCGGCGGATGGCTTCTTTATCCAGGCTGACATTTCCAATCCGGCGGATTTGGAGAGGATTTACAACCTGGCACAGAGTTTTACCAAAACTTTGGATGCAGTCGTAAATAACGCTGCTCTGCAAATCACCAAACCGCTCCTGGAAACCACGGTGGAGGAATGGGATGCCGTGATGGCATCCAATCTGCGTTCCGTATTTTTGGGTGCCCGGCTGGCATATCCCTTGTTGAAGGCAGGCAGCGGCGGGGCAATCGTCAATGTTTCCTCGGTGCATGCCATCCAGACTTCGGCAAATATTTCCGCCTATGCAGCAAGCAAGGGCGGTTTGCTGGCGTTGACCCGCGCCATGGCAATTGAGTTTGCGGGTGATAATATCCGCGTCAATGCAATTCTGCCCGGTGCAGTGGATACACCCATGCTGCGTGCCGGCATGGAACGGGATCATGTCTCCGGAGCGACGATTCTGGATCGATTGGAAAACCTGGCGTCCAAAACCGTGAACGGCAGGGTTGGGCAGCCGGAGGAAATTGCCCGCGCCATCTACTTCCTGGCTGATTCCAACCAGTCCTCGTTCATGACCGGGCAGGCGCTGGTGGTTGACGGGGGAGCGACTGCGAGGTTAAGCACCGAATGAGTACATTGAAGAACTCCATTAAGAAAATCACGCCACCCGGTTTGATGAGTGCAGCCCGGAATACTCTGGATACATTGAACCGATTAAAGGATCTGCCGGAAGCCACGTTTCATCCCTGGCGGCGCGATACCATCCACCGTCTGGGAGCGTTGCGCGACATACACAAAGGAGAACGTTGTTTTATCATTGGCAATGGTCCCAGTTTGCGTCAGACAGACCTTACGAAATTACGCGGGGAGACCACGATCGGCTTGAACCGCATTTTCCTGGCTTTTGATGAACTGGGTTTCGAGACTTCCTATCTTGTCTCAGTCAATGATCTGGTGATTGAACAATCATCCCTTGAATTACAGGCGCTGGGCATGCCGCGATTTTTCTCCTGGCGCAGCCACCGGCATATCCAGCCGGACCAGGATATGTACTTTCTGTACACCACTTACACCGGTCCGCGGTTTGCCCGTGATGTGCGCGGCAGGCTGTGGGAGGGTGCGACGGTCACTTATGTGGCATTGCAACTGGCGTTTTTCCTGGGCTTTAAAACCGTGATTCTCATCGGTGTGGATCATAATTTTGTCACAAAGGGAAAACCCAATGAGACAGTTGTTTCCCAGGGTGATGACCCCAATCATTTCCACCCGGGTTATTTTGGCAAAGGTTTCCGCTGGCAGCTTCCCGACCTGGAAACCTCGGAACGGGCTTACCGGATGGCTCGCACGGCGTATGAGGATGCAGGTCGTATCGTGCTGGATGCAACTG
>CALMHE010000082.1 GCA_937863865.1 uncultured Anaerolineaceae bacterium
GGATTGGCTGTACAAACCGGATCAATATCACGGTCCGGTGCGGCTGCGGAATGCCATCGCCAATGGCTACCTCACCCCGCTGACAGATTTGCTGCTGGAACTGGGGTCGCACAGTGTCTGGCGCACCGCTGAAACCCTGGGTCTGACCGGTCTGAGCACCCCCAACCCCGATGCCCTGCTTTTTGAAGGCGGTAATGTCAGCCTGCTGCAAATTGCCCAGGCGTACAGCAGCTTTGCCAGCCTGGGCAGCCAGTCCGGCGTACGCCAGGCAGCCGGCATGCCGCTCCAGCCCGCCCTGATTCTCACAGTCACCGATCTGGATGGCAGGATTCTGCTGGACCAGACCCAGCCGGAGACCCAGCCGGTGCTTTCCGAGTCGCTGGCATACCTGGTGCATCATATCCTCAGCGATGATTCCGCCCGCCGGGCATCGCTCGGCTATCCCAATGCCCTGGAAATTGGGATGCCTTCCGGGGCGCTGCTGGGCGGAACCGCCGATGGCAGGCAGGTCTGGACAGCGGGTTATACCCGGCAGCGCGTGGTGGTCACCTGGCTGGGTGTGCCTGAATCCTCTGCGGACCAGTTGTCACCCAAATCAGCCGGGGGGCTCTGGCACGCATTAATGCAATATGCCAGCCGTGATTTAGCCGCAGGCGGCTGGACAGCTCCAGCGGGCGTCACCACCCGGGAGGTCTGCGACCCCTCCGGTTTGCTGCCGACGACCATCTGCCCCAACATTGTGCCGGAGGTCTTCATCAGCGGATTTGAGCCGCTGTCCAGCGATACCCTGTACCGCGATTATGCAATCAACCGGGAGACGGGCAAACTGGCGACGGTTTTCACCTCCCCGGAGCTGGTGGAGGAGCGCATCTACCTGGTTCCGCCGCTCAAGGCGCAGGATTGGGCGCGCAGCATGGGGCTGCCCATCCCCCCCGATTCCTATGATGTGATCCAGGCACCGCCGGTGAAGGCGGATGTCAACCTGACCGCGCCGGCGCTGTTCTCAGCGGTTCACGGCGAGGTGAACATCATTGGCACCGCCGCCGGGGCGGATTTCTCATCCTGGTCGGTGCAGGCGGGGGCAGGCATCAACCCGCGCGCCTGGGTGCAGATCGGCGAAACCGGAAATTCGCCGGTGGTCGCCGGCAGACTGGTGACCTGGGACACCCGCAGCCTTGAGGATGGTTTGTATGCCGTGCGGCTGCTGGTGGTGCGCCGGAATGCTGGTGTGGATGGCGCCATCATCCAGGTGACCGTGGATAATACACCCCCGCAGGTAATCTCCCAGTACCCCTCAAAAGATGCGGTGTTGAATCGACCCGCCAGCGGCACGGTCATCCTGCAGGCGGAATGGTTTGACGCCGCCGGGATGGACAGGGTGGAGTGGTGGCTGGACGGGGTGCTCCTGGGCAGCCGCAATGGCGCCGAGGGTATGACGGCAGGCCGCGGAGCGCTGCTCTACAGTCTGCCCTGGACAGCGAAAACGGGGGATCATCAGCTGGTGGTAAAAGCCTGGGATCTGGCAGGCAACCCTGTTGAAACGGAAGAGATTCACTTCACGGTCAGGCGGTAGGGCATCCCCCGGCAATCACAATGATGCCAGGGATTTCATAGATCAGTCGCCGGGCACGTAATAGCTGACACTCAGGCGGGGTCGCAACTCCGGGTGGAGATTTTCATCCCGGGAGACAAAACGGATGGTGGAGCGGGGACCATCGGCTGTGATGATCAACCCGTAATTGGGGTGGGTGCCGTGCACCCAGAGCGAGATGATGTCTGTCATGTAAATGGGGTTGAAACAGCCTGAATCGGGGGAGGAGAAGCTGCCGTAGGAAACCAGGGGATCATAATCTCCGCCAGGTGTTGTCCAGGGGGAATTCCAGGTGACTGTTTCTTCATCCCAGGGGGTGGTGACCCGGTAGAGATTGAAGAATTGTCCATTCCCGCCATCCTGGGAGTAAAGATAGAAGGTCGCTCCGGTGATGACTGCGTTGGAGGGAATGTCCGAGAGGTCAAACCGGATGAGACCCAGCATTGACAGGTTGTAATCCGGACGGATGTTGATGGTGACTTCGCTGCCATAATTTGCATCCGGTGACTGGCGGGCGATGTAGCTGTCATCCGACGGCAGGATGCCGGTCACCTGCTCGGGCGGGATGCAGGGATTGAGGGTGGGGGTGATGGTCGGCGTCAATGTCCGGGTGGGTGTGGCGGTCGGTGTGGGTGTCAGTGTATGCGTGATGGTTGGCGTGTGTGTGATGGTTGGCGTGGACGTCGCAGTGACGGTTGGCGTGGGCGTCGGTGTGGCGGTCGGCGTGGGCGTCAGCGTATGTGTGATGGTCGGCGTGGGCGTCAGGGTGACCGTTGGCGTGGGCGTCAGGGTGACGGTTGGTGTGTAGGTGATGGTCGGCGTGGGCGTCAGCGTATGCGTAATGGTCGGTGTGGGCGTCAGAGTGACGGTTGGCGTGTAAGTGATGGTCGGTGTAGGCGTCAGCGTATGTGTGGCGGTTGGCGTGGGGGTTAATGTGATCGTTGGCGTGTGCGTGATGGTAGGCGTGGGCGTCGGGGTGGCGGTCTGCGTGGGGGTCAGCGTATGTGTGGTGGTTGGTGTGGGCGTTCGGGTGAGGACTGCTGTCCTGGTGGGGGTGGTTGTCCGGGTGGGTGTCGGCGTCCTCCAGGTGGCAACAGAGGTCGGCGTGCGGGTGATGGTCGCTGGTGTCGTGGGGGTATGTGTGGATTGCTGGTTCGGCGTGGGTGTTGCGGTATGGGGTGGTTGGACATGGGGCGTGGATGTACCCGGATTGTTGGTGGCGGTTGCCACCGGCGTCAACAGCCCCCTGCCAATTTGGGTGGCGATCAATTCCGCTTCGGTGGGATTCCAGCCCTGGTCCCGCAGCGCCTCTTCAATCACCGACAGCTCAATCACGGCGATTTTCGGCTGATTCAACTCCTGGCGGGGCGGCTGTTCATTGGTAATCAGGGTCGGTTTCCGGATAAATCCAATCGTTTCGTACGTGCCGACCAGCCATGGCAAAACCATGATGACCAGGCTGGTGATGATCAGGATCACCCAGAGATAAGGATGGACAAGGAGTGAAGGCAGCCGGCGGTTCAAAGTTTCAACTCAATCCGAGAAAGCGTGAGGCGATATACCGGTTGAAAATGACAACCAGCTTGGGGTCAAACTGCTCACCGCTGCGCGCCTGGATTTCAATGAGGGCTTCCGAGGGGCTGGATTTCTTGCGGTAGGGGCGGTCGGTGGTCAGAGCGTCCCAGGCATCCACCAGGGAAAATACCCGGGCGGCAAGCGGGATGGATTCACCCATCAGCTGGCGCGGGTAACCTTCGCCGTTCCACCATTCATGATGGCAGAAGGGAATATCCGTCGCCTGAGCCAGGTAGGGGATATTCTTCAACATCTCGTGGGCATACAGGGGATGTTTGCGCATGACCACCCATTCCTCGGGCGAAAGCGGACCCGGCTTCAACAGGATGTTATCAGGCACACCCAGCTTGCCGATATCGTGCAGCAACACCCCCCGGCGGACATGTTCCATCTGGTCAGCCGGAATGCCCATCATGGGGGCAATGCTGAGGGTCAGCTCGAGAACGCGCTGCGAATGACCGCTGGTCTCCTTGTCGCGCATCTCCAGGATTTTTGCCCAGCCTTCCAGGGTGTTGTCGTAGTTGCTGACGATTTCGTTGTGTGATTGCTGCAGATTTTGCACCATCAGATTAAACGAATCCGCCAGGATGGCGATCTCATCGTTGGTCTCGCGGGGTACATGCACTTCCAGGTCGCCCGATGCCACCGAGCGGGTCGCTTCCATCAGGTGGACAATCGGCTTGGTGATGATATTGGAGATATTCAACCCAATCAGGACAATCATCAGGGCGGTCAGGAACACCAGGGTAATGATCCACAGGCGGGTGGGCAGGGTGGCGGTGATGAGGATGTTTTTCACCAGGCACGTACCCACCAGTCCCATATCCGTGCCGTCACGCGTTTCCCATGGGGAGAGGATTTCGCCGTAGTCCATGCCGCCGTTGACCACCGCCCGGGTATAGGAATCACGGCGATAGATCAGCCTGTCCTGTTTGGCGAGGATTTCATCCACCAATTCCACGTTGATGGGCTGGAGGCTGGAAGTGCCGGGGAATGAACTTGAAATGGGCTGCCCATTGAAGTCATAGATGGTAATTTGTGCCAGGGTGGCTTCCCGCAGTCCACGGGTAACCTTGGTCAGCGCCGAACCCACCAGCACGGTTCCCACCAGCCTGCCGGCATCATCGTTCAGCGGACCGGCGGAGTAGATATAAG
>CALMHE010000083.1 GCA_937863865.1 uncultured Anaerolineaceae bacterium
TCGCTGGTGAAATGGGTAAAAGCGTCCAGTCATTTCGGGATGGCTTGAAGGGTGAAAATGGCGAATCAGAAGACAAGCCGGAAGAGAACCATCAAAATGAAAACTAGAACCACTTAATAAAAGTGGTTTGGAACATGCCCGATCAGTATAAAATGATTTACAGGAGAAGTGCCCCAAGCACTTCTTTTTTATTTGTCAGAATTGGATGGATCGGTCTCCGGGGGCAATGACTGCTGGTTGATATTTTCAGCTGAATGGTCTTCTTCCTGTTTTTTCCAATCCGGAGGATATGCCGATGGATACAATCCCTCTGGATGAATGCCTGGATTTCGCAATTGAGCTTGTGTTCGCCTGATTTCAGCCAGGTCTTCTTCAATCCCTGCTTCCCGGATCAATTGGGTGGGAATTTTTCTTATTTCCTTCTCGGTTTTCATTAATGAAGACCAGAATGGGGACTTGATGATCTTTCGGATCGTTGTTCCGGCAGATCGGGCAAACTTAACCATCCCATCAGGACCTAAAACAATCAATCCAATGATCAGGATGAAAGCGATTTCAAGAATTCCAACACCAAAAATATCCATCTCTGAGAAAAATTATAACACTCAAGACAAATGATTACCGGGTTACAGGAGTTATTTCCAATATCCATCAAATATATGTATAATTAGGAACCATACTAGACTGGGAATGTTTTCAACATACCATTGACGGTCCTGGATATTTATTACTCGCATCTTTTCAATATTTTTATATCTTTTAAATATTAATCTAACCAGTTGGTCGATGAAATACCTCGTTCACTTTTAACACTTCACTGGATAATATACAGGACGGATTGGATCCATAATTGCCTGTTTTTTATATTTTTTATTGAATCCAATCTTACAAGGAACTCCATCGCGGTATCGAAATAGAACCTGACTTTGTTGTTCGGACATCCTCATTTAAATCATTGATTCCAAAACTGAAAGGAGGTGCCCATGAAAACAATTATTGCAGCAGCATTGGGAGAATGTGTGCATGTTGCGGGGATATCAAATTTTCTATTTCTCGCAGAACAGGCTGGTTGGAGGACGATCTTCCTGGGTCCTGCCGTTCCCATCCAGGATGTTATCGCAGCTGCCAAAAGAGAAAAAGTTGACCTGGTGGGGGTTTCCTACCGCCTCACTCCGGAAACTGGTGAACGCCTGCTGGGTGAATTTGCCGAAGCAGCTGACGAATTACGCAGTGCCGGAGTAAGGTTTGCCTTTGGGGGCACCCCGCCAGTGGCAAAATCTGCACGAAAACTGGGATTTTTTGAAGCGGTTTTTGATGGCAGTGAAACCGAAGCGGATGTGCTGGCATATCTTAAAGGTGGCAGGGTTGATTTTCAAACTGAGGTAATTCCCCCCCAAAGTACAATCGAACGCATCCACTGGAAATCGCCCTATCCCATCCTGCGCCATCATTTTGGCTTGCCGACCATGGAAGCCACTCTGAAAGGGGTTGAAGCCATTGCAGCCAGCCGGCTTCTGGATGTCATTTCACTTGGGATTGATCAGGACGCTCAGGAGAATTTCTTTCATCCGGAACGGCAAAATATCCGCCGGCGGGGGGCAGGTGGTGTACCAGTCCGTTCAGCTGATGATTATCGTGCTCTTTATCAGGCAAGCCGTAAGGGTAATTATCCGTTACTCAGAACATATTCCGGTACAGATGATTTCATTCAACTGGCTGAAATGTATATGGATACAATTAACATTGCCTGGTGTGCAATTCCATTGTTCTGGTTCAACCAGATGGATGGACGGGGTCCATGGGATTTGGAAGGTTCCATCCGGGAACATCAACAGGTGATGGCATGGTATGGAGCTCACAACATCCCGGTTGAATTAAATGAACCCCACCACTGGGGTTTACGGGATGCTCCGGACACTGTTTTTGTGGTATCAGCATACCTTTCAGCCTGTCAGGCACTCGCGTTTGGTGTAAAGGATTTTATTTGTCAATTCATGTTCAACAGCCCTCCAGGGCTTTCCGATTCAATGGATCTTGCCAAAATGCTTGCCATCCTGGAAATGATTCAACCACTGTCATCACCGGATTTCCGAATTTGGAAGCAAACCCGCACCGGCTTGTTGAGCTATCCTCTGGATCCAGCTGCTGCCCGCGCCCACCTGGCAGCCAGCATCTATGTCCAGATGGCATTAAAACCGGATATTATCCACATTGTCAGCTACACGGAAGCCGACCACGCGGCAACTGCTGACGATGTTATTGAATCAACCCGCATGGCTCAACGAGTCATCAACAATGCGCTCAAAGGACAGCCGGATATGCTTGCTGATCAAACCATTCAAAAGCGAAAAAATGAATTAATCAGTGATGCCAGCCTGGTTTTGGATGCCATCCGCGCCCTGGCGCTGCCCTCCGTACCAGATCCACTGACGGATCCACATACACTTGCCCGGGCAGTCATTACCGGCATATTGGACGCGCCACAATTAAAAAACAATCCATTCGCGCGCGGGCAAATCAGTACGCGTTATCTGGACGGCAGGTGTGTTGCGGTATTTCCCGATGGAACCCCAATGCCGGAATCAATCAGGCTGGCAAATCTACGGAAGGAGTCAATCTCATGAGTAAAAATACGAATATTACCGTAATCGGTGCTGGTCATGGCGGCAAGGCTATGGCAGCCCACCTGGCATTAATGGGCAGGAGAGTCACTCTCTATAACCGCACCTACAGCCATATTGAAATAATTGTCCAACGGGGTGGAATTGACTTGGAATCCTATGAAGGCGGACCACGTGGATTTGGTGAACTGGCTCTGGCAACATCCGACATCGAGTTGGCTATAAAAGATGCTGATATCATCATGGTGGTTGTACCTTCCTCTGCTCATGCCGATATTGCCCGTATGGTGGCAGAACACCTCAAGGATGGGCAATTGGTCATCCTCCACCCGGGACGCACCTGCGGCGCCATTGAGTTTGATTCCGTCCTGCGTCAATCCAATTGCCAGGCAAAAATCATCCTGGCGGAGGCGGAAACTTTTATTTATGCCAGCCGGTCGGATGGTCCAGCCCAGGCGCGCATTTTCCGCATCAAGGAAGCGGTTCCCATGGCAGCATTACCATCCATCCGCACCAATGATGTATTGGAGGCAATCAAGCCAATCTATCCACAATTCATCAATGGAGTAAATGTCCTGCATACAAGTCTTAACAATATGGGCGCAATCTTTCATCCCGCGCTTACCCTGCTAAATGCCGGCAGAATTGAAAGCACCCATGGAGATTTCCAGTTTTACATAAACGGTGTCACGCCCTCCGTAGCGCGTGTATTGGAAGTCCTGGATCGCGAACGAGTAACAGTCGCTTCAGCCATCGGAATTCGGGCTCGAACAGCTTTGGAGTGGCTGGCAATGGCATACAACGTAACCGGAGAGGATCTTAACGAAGCCATTCACAATCAGCCGGGTTACTATGGCATCAAAGCCCCCAATACACTTAACCACCGTTACATCTTTGAAGACATACCCATGAGCCTGGTACCCATTGCATCCTTAGGGCAATATTATGGTGTATCAGTTAATGGGATGAACAGCATCATCCGATTGGGATGCATCATCCACCGTACTGATTACTGGCGGCGGGGACGCACAGTGGATAAATTGGGCATCAAGGACCTGTCCATCAGTGAACTGACTGAATATGTGACCACTGGAGAGCGTGAGCTGTCCAAATTTTAAGCTGCGAAATGAATTAATCTGGATAACGGAATGACCAGCGGATCACCAGATTGGTGATCCGCTGGCTTAATTATGGATAAAGATGAGTCGTGGTATTATTAAACATCCCCATTCGTAACATTGGACAGGAGGGATGGCAGTGAATATCACATCATCCATTCAGAAAATTGCAATCTCCACCGGTGGTGGTGACGCCCCGGGATTAAATGCCGTAATTCGCGCTGCTGTGCTTTCTGCCCTCAATCGGGGTTGGGATGTATATGGCATTCGGGATGGTTACAATGGTCTTCTTCTGCCGGAACAGTTCGAAGATGGAGGTCTCATCCGGCTGACGCGGGAACGGGTGCGTGGCATCACCCACCTGGGAGGGACGATAATTGGTACAACCAATCGCAACAATCCATTACATTATCCCATCACAAACGAAAAGGGCGAAATCGAGTACATTGACCGTTCCGATGAGCTGGTACGCAATTTCCGAATCCATCATATTGACGCCCTGATCACAGTTGGCGGGGATGGATCACTTGCCATCGCCAATGCATTGGCTAAAAAAGGTTTACGCGTGATCGGCGTCCCAAAAACCATTGATAACGATCTCGATGGAACCGTGGTGACATTTGGATTTGACACCGCAGTGACTTTTGCGACTGAATGCCTTGACAGGCTTCATTCAACAGCTGCATCTCACGGTCGTGTAATTGTCGTGGAAGTTATGGGGCGTTATGCCGGTTGGATTGCCCTGCATACCGGTATAGCCGGTTCCGCTGATGTGGTTCTCATCCCTGAAATCTCCTATGACATTAATAAAGTCGTCGAGAAAATCAAGCAACGTGAACAACAGGGCAGCAATTTCACCATTGTGGTCGTGGCTGAAGGAGCAATTCCAGTGGGCGGTTCTGTCACTATCCTTGAGAAGGAAACCGGCAGAGCAGAACGCCTGGGTGGCATCGGTGAGAAGGTGGCGGCTGAAATATCCAGTCTGACCAAAAAAGAAACCCGTGTGGACGTTCTCGGTCATCTTCTGCGGGGCGGAAGTCCCATTGCCAACGATCGGCTGATTGCACTCCGCTTCGGTGCTGCTGCCGTTCGTGCCCTCGATGAAGGTCAGGCGGGCGTGATGGTTGCATTGGATCCCCCGCTGGTGAATTATGTTCCCCTGGAGGAAGCCACCCGCCGCATGAAATCCGTCCCATTGGATTGTGATACGATCCTGACTGCCCGCGATCTGGGCATGTGTTTTGGCGATTAATTTATTCATATCAAATTTTTATGATCCATTCGACCGACTCCTCATCGAAATCCGGGCTTCAGCGCTGGTGGTTGGCTATCCGTCCGCGCACTCTGCCCGCAGCCATGTCACCTGTTTTTGTAGGCATAGCCATCGCACAAACTGTAAAACCAGTCGATCCAATTCCGGCAGTAGTGATCCTCATATGTGCTGTCCTGATGCAAATTCTTGCCAATCTTGTAAATGATGTGGCGGATTTCCAGAAAGGCACGGATACATCCGGACGGCTGGGTCCCACCCGGGTGACCCAATCCGGATTATTGAAACCCCGCCAGGTCTGGACAGGTGCAATCTTCACAGCGTTGACAGCCATGACAGGTGGCATTTACCTTGCCACCATTGGAGGTCTTCCGGTCATCATCATGGGTGCAGCAGCCATTCTCTCGGCTGTCCTCTATACTGTGGGTCCTTTTTCCCTGGAAGATCATGGATTGGGAGATCTCTTTGCCTTGATTTTCTTTGGCTTTGTGGCAGTCTGCGGCACAACCTGGATTCTCGCCGGAACATTGCCCATTCTATGTTGGGTCGGTGGATTAACCATGGGATGCTTGATAACCGGCATATTGGTTGTCAACAATGTTCGTGACATGGACAGCGACCGTAAAGCCGGACGCCGAAACATACCCACCCGTTTTGGTCGCCGTGCCGGGGAAATCGAATATACAATCATGCTGCTGATTGCATTTCTGGTTTTACCGGCTGCATGGGGACTGGGTTGGGCAAACACCTGGATTCTGCTGCCCTGGCTGGCTGTTCCTCGCGCTTATCAGCTATGGCATATGATGCGGACCCTGCCCCCTGAACCTGGATTCAACCACCTACTGGCAATGACCGCACAATTGACTCTGATTTATGCCATCCTTTTTTCAGTGGCGGTTGTGTTCAATTAATTCAAGGCACCCGCCCCCAATGGATGCACATGGTTCCCAGTGTTCGGCGCGAAAATCCCACCCCGGAAAATCCTGCACACTTAAATTTCTCAGCCAGTTGTTCCGCTGACAGGAACTGCCGGGTCGATTCCGGCAAATAGGTATACGCCTCTGCATCCCCGACGACCAACCTGCCCATCATGGGAATGATAATTTTTAAGTGGAACAGAATGAACGGGTAAAGAATGCTTTTGGGGGGCGGTGTTGTGTCCAACGACACAATTCTTCCCCCTGGTTTCAATACCCGATGCTGCTCAAGAATTGCACCCTCGACATCAGACACATTCCTTAACAAATAACCGGATATGACTGCTTCAAACGATCCAGCCGGGAAAGGCAGACACAGCGCATCCGCAATTGTCCAGCCCACCTGGTCGCCAAAAGTTTTCATCATTCCCATCGATACCATTTCCGGGGTCAAATCTGCAGCAACCACCTTGACATCCGGGTAATGCCTGCTAATATCCAATGCCAGGTCACCAGTTCCTGCGCCAATATCCAGTACACGGTCACCTGGTTGTAGGTAAAGTTTTTGAACCGCTTCCTGCCGCCAGGATTGATCCTGTCCAAAGGTCATCAGGCGGTTCATCAGGTCATATCGATGGGAAATCCGCCCAAACATCCGCCGAACATATCCCCGGTGTTCCTCATCCTTTGGGATCATCCCTGCCCATCCTGTCAGATAAATTGCCACGGGCATAATTTCCGGTGCAACCAGTCTGCCAGGAAATACAACCCCAGCCCCAACAGGCTCATCGCCAAAACCCCGGCATACATCTTCGGATAATCATATAAGGTGGTGCCATATAAGTAAATGTAATACCCCAAACCACGGGTTGTGGCGATTAATTCCACGATATACAGAACTGCCACAGCCGTACCAATTGATTGTCTGACTGCCATTAATATTGCCGGTATGCATGCCGGTAAATATACATAACGGAACAATGCACGCCTCCCCGCCCCCAGGCTGCGTACAGAATAAACCAGTTCGGGTCGGATGGCAGTTGCCTGGTCGCGGACCAAAACCAGGATTTGGAAAAATAAAATTAAAAAAATGACCACAATTTTTGAAAAATCATTGATGCCCAAGAAAAGCAAAACCACCGGCACCAGAACCACCTTGGGAATGGGATTGAGGATATAAATGATGGGTTCAAAAATGGCGTTGTACCGCTTGGATTGCCCCAAAACAAGACCTGCAGGGGCTGC
>CALMHE010000084.1 GCA_937863865.1 uncultured Anaerolineaceae bacterium
GGTGGTGACTCTGTGATGCTGGAAAATCTGCGGATGGGAATTGTCCAGCGGGTTTTGCCCGGCTACCGGGCGGAATTATTTGATGTCCTGGCTGAATTATTCCCTGGCGGAATCAGTGTGTTTGCCGGAGATGCCCGTCCGAATGAGATGATTTCCTCTTTTACCAGGATGGAGACGACCCGGTTCACATACGCCCGCAACATTCATCTTTTCCGAGGACTGTTTTATCTTTGCTGGCAGCGGGGAATGCTTGACTGGCTCGAAAGGTGGAACCCGGATGTTTTAATTCTGGAAGCCAACCCGCGTTATCTCTCCAGCTGCCAGGCAGTAAAGTGGATGCATGCAAGACATCGGAAAGTCATTGGCTGGGGATTGGGCGCGCCGGAAATTACCGGTTTTGGAAGCCGGATACGATTTTTATTTCGGCATCGTTTTTTATCCCGGTTCGACGGGATGATTGCCTACAGCCGCACCGGAGCGGAACAATATATCGCTGCCGGACTGCCGGCGTCATGTGTGTTCGTGGCGCCCAACGCCGCCGCCCGACGACCGGTTAGGTTCCTGGCAAGGAAAATGAACCCGGGTTCCTGCCGGGTATTGTTTGTCGGCAGGCTCCAAAACCGAAAACGGGTGGATATGCTTATCCATGCCTGTGCGGATCTGCCCGAAGGGATGCACCCCGATTTGTGGATTGTCGGAAATGGTCCCATTGCTCCAAATTTGGAAGAACTGGCTGGTGAAATTTATCCATCGACCCGATTTTTCGGTGAACTGCACGGTGAAGACCTTCAGTCGATTTTTCAACAGGCGGATTTATTTGTCCTGCCTGGTACGGGCGGTCTGGCAGTCCAGGAAGCCATGGCAGCCGGTCTGCCGGTGATTGTGGCGGAAGGGGACGGCACCCAGGATGACCTGGTCAGACCGGAAAACGGCTGGCGGGTGGCACCGGGTGATCAATCTGCATTGACAACCGCGCTGGCGGATGCTTTACAGGATCGGGAGAGACTGCACAGGATGGGATTGGAATCCCACCGGATTGTGATGGAGGAAATCAACCTGGAAAAGATGGCAGCAGCATTCGAACATGCAATCCGGGTTGTCCTTGGAGATGATGAATGCACATCCTGATCACGGCTGATGGGCGCAGTCCGATTACTCAAAACTGGATTCACAGTGTGTTGAAATTGGGATACCAGGTTACCCTGGTTTCCACCTATCCTTGTGAAGACCTGCCCGGGGTGGAAAATACCATCCGATTCCCCGTGGCGTTTGGCGGTTTCGCTTCTGCCGGGAGGACTTCCGGGGGGATGCGGAGGATGATTCGCGGATTTCGTCCTTTAATTCAGCTGTTTCGCAACAGTTTTGCTCCAACGATGATGCGGAATGCCGGTCACCGGTTTCAGAAATTATTGGAAGGTATTAAACCGGATCTGGTTCATGCCCTGAGAATTCCTTACGAGGGCATCCTGGCAAGTCATACTCCACCAGGCATACCGCTTGTGGTGACCATTTGGGGCAACGATCTGACCCTGCATGCCCCGGCTTCGCGGGGCTTGGGCAGGTGGACGAGACAAACTCTGCAGCGTGCGGATGCATTGCTGGCGGATGCCCGGCGCGACATTCGATTGGCAGTCCAATGGGGATTTGATCCTTCCCATCCGACGATGGTTCTGCCTGGGTCGGGCGGGGTTGATCTCGACCGGATAAAAACTGTTGCTGGTGAACCCCTGCAAAGCCCGCATACCCGGGACATTCCCCGGGATGACACCTGGATTATTAATCCACGCGGAATCCGGGCATATGCCCGGACGGATGTATTTTTTCAATCCATCCCTTTGCTGCTGAATCGCTGGCAGAATGTACGCTTTTTATGCACTGGAATGGCTGGTCGTAACGAAGCGGATGTCTGGGTGCAGCGGCTGAAACTGCAGGACAGGGTTCATCTGCTGCCAGTCCTGCCACAGGAGGAACTCTGGCGGTTATTCCAGCGCTCCATGATTTCCTTATCCATCACCGAACATGATGGTACCCCAAACACACTTTTGGAAGCCATGGCATGTGGCTGCCTGCCAATTGCCGGAGATCTTGAAACCCTCCGTGAGTGGATCACCCCGGGAGTGAATGGTTTATTGGTGAACCCGTGCCAACCGCAGGGCGTGGCTGATGGCATGATGCTTGCCTTGACCAATCCATCATTTGTCCGTAAAGCAGCTGAAATGAATGAAAAAATTATTCTGGAGCGGGCGGATTGCCGGGAGGTCCAGTCCATGTTGGGTACATTTTATAATTCAATTCACACGGTATGTTCCATCCTGTAAGGTCGGTTATTCCTATCGGAGGACGGCAATGGATGCCAAAATTCAAAACAGGATTCGGGGATGTGCAGTTGGGGCTGTATGTGGTGATGCATTGGGTATGCCGTTGGAATTTTGCCCGCCCAGCCCAAGGGATGAACTTGTCCGGGATATGCTGCCCGGGCGCCTGCCTGCCGGGTCGTTCACAGATGATACGGAACTGGCGCTGACCGTAGCGGAGAGTTTGCTGGCATGTAAACAAATTGATCCGGATGACCTGTGGCGCAGGTTTGTCAAGTGGTACCAGTCGGATCCGTTGGATGTGGGGTTGTATACTTCCATGGTGTTAAAAAGTGCTGTCCAGGGATTAACCCGGGAGGAAGCCATCCGCCACGCCCGGGAGAATAGTCCGCTTGAGGCATCGAATGGTTCGCTGATGCGCTGCTGGGCGGTGGCATTGGCGCACTGGAACGACAGGGAGAAGATGTTGAGAGACAGCGCAATCCAGAGCATGGTGACCCATACCCACCCGGATTGTGTGGCAGCATCGATTTTTATCAATGCAATGATTTATGAATTAATCCATGGCGCTGACCGGCACGAGGCATTGACCACCTGCCTGAAACTTGATTTACCGGATGAGTTGCACAGGGTTATCCTTGCAGCGCCCAATAAAAGACGGAATGCCTTGCGCAACACCGGATGGGTGCTTCATTCACTGGAATCAGTGATCTGGGGTCTGATGACCACAGAATCATTTGAAGATGCCCTCATACAGGTGGTTAACCTGGGATCGGATTCAGACACTTCCGGAGCTGTCCTTGGCGCTGTGGCAGGTGCATATTACGGTTTGGATGCCATTCCATCCCGCTGGCTGTTTGCCATTCAAGGTGTCTGGCTGCCGCGCACTGGAATCACCCTGCATGTTGGGGAGATCATTACCCTGGCAGATCGTTTGGCAAAAATCCAAATCAATCCCAATTCAGGGACGTGACTTTTGACAGGCTGAGAGATTGCATTTGAAGCCCGTCCATGGGCAGGGCAGCTTTGACTTGCATTTATATGTAAGCTATACTTGGTGATGGCATGTTTTTTCTGCATAATATTTTCAAAACTTGATCAGGAGGATATATCTTATGGCTGAAGCATTCAAGCTGACTTACGCTACCATGTTCAACCCGCCCGAAGAGCTGCATCTTCAGTACGAAAAGGCTTTGGCGAAAGTGAAAGCCAACCTGGGTCAGGAGCATGGCATGATCATCGATGGGGAGGAACGGTTTGTTGCGGATAAATTCGAGGACCGTTCACCTGCCGATACGGATGTGGTGTTGGGAATCTTCCAAAAAGGTGGGGTGAAGGATGCCAACGATGCGATTGCAGCAGCAAAGCGCGCATTTCCCGTCTGGAGTCACACTCCCTGGCAGGAACGCGTGGCGCTGGTTCGTAAAGCTGCGGCATTGATGGATGAACGCATCTTCCATATGGGGGTCATTGTCAGCCTGGAGGTTGGCAAGAACCGGATGGAAGCCCTTGGCGATGTGGCTGAAACTGCCGATTTGCTGCGCTATTCGTGTGACCGCATGGAAGCCAATGATGGCTTTATCGCGGAAATGGGCAAGGATCCCCTGGTGGGCTACAATTCCACCAATACCTCGGTCCTTCGACCGTACGGCGTCTGGTTGGTCATCAGCCCCTACAACTTCCCGAGTGCTCTGACCGGCGGTCCTGCCGGCGCTGCATTGGTGACCGGGAATACCCTGGTCATCAAACCCGCCACCGACACCCCCTGGACTGCAAGACTGATTGCTGAATGCTTCCGGGATGCCGGTATTCCAGCTGGTGTATTCAATTACGTGACCGGTCCCGGCAGCACACTGGGTCAGGCTCTGATCGAGAATCCGGATGTGGCTGGCGTGACTTTTACCGGTTCATATGACGTGGGTATGAAAATCCACCGTGACTTCGCTACGGGTAGATGGGTTCGCCCGACGATTTTGGAACTGGGTGGTAAAAATCCTGCCATCGTCACCCGGCACGCTGATCTGGAAGCGGCTGCGGTCGGAATCGCCCGGGCCGCGTTTGGTTTGCAGGGACAGAAATGCTCGGCTTGCTCGCGTGTTTATATTGAAGAACCGGTTCATGATGCCCTGGTAGCCCGGCTGGTTGAGCTTACTGAAAAATTTAAGATTGGCGACCCAACCGACCGCAATGTCTACCTTGGTCCGGTTGTCAATCGCAGTTCCTACAAGGATTTCCAGAATTACTGCGACGATCTTGCCAAACATGGTCGCATCCTGACCGGTGGAAAAGTTCTGACAGAAGGTGAACTGGCGAAGGGTTACTTCTGTGCCCCCACACTGGTGGCGGACCTGCCATATGATCATCCGCTTTGGAAGAGGGAAATGTTTGTGCCGATTACAACGATTGGCAAATTCAAGACCTTTGACGAGGCACTTCACATGGCGAACGATGTGGATTATGGCTTGACAGCTGGCATTTATGGGAACGAGGAAGAAGTCCAAATCTTCTTTGACAAGATCCAGGCTGGGGTCAATTATTCCAATCGTCCCCAGGGCGCCACAACAGGTGCCTGGCCCGGGTTCCAACCATTTGGTGGATGGAAGGGTTCCGGCTCCAGTGGTAAAAATGCCGGTGGTTTCTACTACCTGCAGCTTTACATGCACGAGCAGATTCGCACGCACGTCGTCAAGCAGTGAGCCTGGGTAAACGGATTGGTCAATTTTTTACATTGATCGGAGGTGGGCTGGTTCTGTTGTTTGTGTTTTCAGCAATTGCGAACCAGCCCTCCTATGAATATCTCCTTTGGGGGATGTTGGGCTTGGGCTTGGGAGTTCCAATCTGGATTGTTTCACCCAACCCCGGGAGGAATGACAGCGGCAGATTTCGAATCCTGCGCAGAAAGAAAACCGGCGAAGGTGAAATTGTTGCAGATAAACCGGAACGATACCGGCAGACTCATGGAAGAAATCGTTACCGAAATTCGAATTCAGACAATCATTGATATTTTGACAATCATGATATAAATGGATGAAATTTATGACCAAGCTTTGTTCATTATCTAACGCAGTAACCCGGTTTGTGGCGGATGGCGATTGTGTCTATGCAGCTGGTTTCACCCATCTCATCCCATTTGCTGCCGGACATGAAATCATCCGTCAGGGGCGGAAGAACCTGACCCTGGCTCGTGCCACTCCGGATTTGATTTATGACCAGATGGTTGCGGCTGGTTGTGCCAAAAAAATAATTTTTTCCTATATCGGGAATCCAGGTGTCGGCTCACTGCGGATGGTTCGGACTGAAGTGGAAGCCGGCAGGTTGGAAATTGATGAATATTCCCACTTTGGCATGATCACCCGTTTACAGGCGGGAGCGACCGGTCTGCCATTTCTTCCCATGAATCAGACCGCAGCCACAGACCTGGAAAAATCCAATCCCAATATCCAACGGGTGATTGATCCCTATTCGGGCAGG
Organism: uncultured Anaerolineaceae bacterium; assembly: GCA_937863865.1. Taxonomy (GTDB): domain Bacteria; phylum Chloroflexota; class Anaerolineae; order Anaerolineales; family Anaerolineaceae; genus CALMHE01. The sequence continues at coordinate 5,787 of CALMHE010000084.1, forward strand.
GAACTGATTGCCGTACCGGCGCTCGTGCCGGATGTTGCCATTGTTCACGTTCAACGGGCGGACGCCAATGGAAATGCCCACATCTGGGGAATCCTGGGTGAGCAGAAGGAAGTGGCATTTGCCGCCAAAAAGGTGATTTTAACCGCCGAAGAGATCGTGGATGAGGATGTCATCCGTTCCGACCCCAACCGGACAATGATACCTGGTTTCATTGTGGATGCGGTCTGCCACGTGCCATATTGTTCCCATCCCTCGTATACCCAGGGTTATTATGACCGCGACAATGAATTTTATCTCGAATGGGATAAAATCAGCGAGACCCGGGAGAATATCCAGGCTTGGCTGCAGGAATGGGTTTATGGTGTCAGGGACAGCCTGGAATATTGGGAGAAACTGGGTCCTGAAGTGCACAACCGGTTGAAAGTGAATCCCCGGCTGGCAGCCCCGGTTAATTACGGAGATTATTAAAATGACTTATTCCACTTCTGAATTAATGACCATCCAGGCTGCCCGCCTGCTGCGTGACGGGGATGTGGTTTTTGTGGGTGTCGGTCTGCCCAATCTGGCATGCAACCTGGCGCGCAAGACCCATGCACCCAATCTGGTGATGATTTATGAAGCGGGTGTAATCGGGGCGCGCCCGGCACGCTTGCCGCTTTCCATCGGCGATCCCACGCTGGTGAGCGGTGCCCTGGGAGTATGCAGCATGTACGATATTTTCACATTGTATCTCCAGCGTGGCAATGTGGATGTCGGCTTCCTGGGTGGGGCACAGATTGACCGTTACGGGAACATCAACGCCACAGTCATTGGGGGTTATGACAACCCCAAGGTCCGCTTGCCCGGTTCGGGTGGTTCCCAGGAAATTGCTGCCTGGGCAAACCGGTGTTATATCATCACACCGCACCAAAAACGAAGATTCCCCGAGAAGGTGGATTTCCGCACTTCTGCGGGCTTCCTGGGGGGCAGGGCGGAACGTCAGGCGACGGGTGTCCGCGGCGGTGGTCCGCAGGCTGTGGTGACTAATTTGGGCATCCTGGAGCCGGATGAGACCGGTGAATTGATTTTAACTGCCCTCCATCCCGGAGCAACCTTGGAACAGGCACAGGAGAATACGGGTTGGGCGCTACGCGCCGCAGAGTCTCTGCGGATTACAGAACTCCCCACTGAAGAAGAACTCCGCATCCTGCGGGAGGAACTGGATCCGAATGGCATTTATCTGAAATAAAGGCGGAGGATGATGATGAGCACACCTGTTGAAGTTTTACTGACCCTGACATTGCCGGAATCAGTCGTAGAAAAAATCCGACAGGTATCACCGCAAGTCCGGGTGACCTATCACCCGGCAAAAAAGGTTGAGGATATCCCCGAGGA
>CALMHE010000085.1 GCA_937863865.1 uncultured Anaerolineaceae bacterium
ATTCCTTTCCATATGGATGGATGATAATTCCCTATGATGCATCAGGGATCCACAATGGCAGTTCAATGTATCTCAATTTCTGGATAGCCTTGTGGATTGTCTTGATATTAATGCATGATTGGGAATATGGTTGATTGATATATTATACCCGATGATGAAATCATATTTATTTTGAGCTTCCTTAATAATTTTTTAATTCCAGCCCCCAGGGCACGGCAATATGAACAGAGTGAAAATTTTCAGCCCATCCCGTCCGGTTATGTTGCAATAAACGCAACATACACTGCCCTACCCGCCCAGGCAGGCAAGGGCAATGGCTCGGAACCCGCCCACCCCCTGTTCCAGTTCCTCCACCGATACCCATTCATCCACAATATGTGCCTGTTTCAGGTCTCCCGGACCGTAAATAAACGCCGGAATGCCGAGCACTCCCGCTGCTGAGGCATTCGTGCCGCAGCCGGAAGCAACAACATTCGCCGGCAACCCTTCCTCCGCCAGGGCTGCCAGGATTTTTCGCACCCAGGGGTCATCCGGCGGATTGCGCCAGCCGGGCAGAAAATCCTCATTTTCCAGCACAACACCCGTCCAACAGGATTCGGACAGGCGGGCAATTCCAACCTCAACCCCGGGGATGTCCTTCAAGCCTGACTTCACCCGTTCAAGGTATCCTTGGCGGGTTTCACCAGGCAGGATGCGCCCGATCATCCGCACCCGGCAGCCGTGCGGCACCAGGGTGCCATTGGGAAATGGTTCCGAGATGATCTCGGTCAATTCCAGCACCTCGCGCCCCAGCAAGGGATCGGTTTGCTTCGGCAGATCCCGCAGGTGCTGGACGGCATCGATCATCCGGTAGACCGCGTTTTCACCCAACTCCGGCTGGGAGGTATGCGCACTGCGCCCATGGGTCCTCAGTTCGATGGTCACCCTCCCCTTTTGGGAGGTGGCAAGGTTCAGGCTGGTCGGTTCGCCGGTGATGAAAACATCCGGTTTGAACCGCTTTATAAGGGGCATCACGGCGGCGCCGGTCAGGGTCTCCTCGTGGATGGTGGCGGCAAGCACCACCCGACCCCTCAACCCGGTACGCGGCAGGCTTGCCACACCCGCCAGCATGGCTGCCAGCGAGGCTTTTGTATCGGCGGCGCCGCGCCCCCAGATTTTACCATCCTCCAAAGCAGCCTCAAACGGCGGGTGCCGCCAGAGGTCCGGTTCGGTCACCGGCACCACGTCCAGGTGGCAGTCAAAAAACAGTGTCGGTCCGGGCTTTTCCCCCTGCCAGATTCCAGTCACACTGCCGTAACAATCCTGTTCAATATCAGAAAAGCCAAGCTGGTCCATTCTGGCTGCAGCCCATTCGACTGCCGCCCCTTCCCTGCCACCCAGGCTGGGGATTCTCACCAACTCACGGCAAAATTCGACCGGATTTATGGACAAATCTTCCGTATCTTCCTGACCGTTTATGAAACGTTGCGCAGGCGCGGATCCAACACATCCCGCAGCCCGTCTCCCAGCAGGTTGAATCCGAGCACCGTCAATGACAGGATGATGCCGGGATAAATCACCACATGGGGGTATGCCTCCATGAACCTGCGCCCATCATTGAGCATCACACCCCAGCTGGCTTCGGGCGGGGGAATGCCCAACCCCAGGAAGCTTAACGACGCCTCGACCACGATTGCCGCCGCAAAGTAAGTGGTGGTCACCACGATGATGGGTGCCATGATGTTGGGCAAAATATGCCGCGCCAGGATGATCAGGTCATATTGACCGATGCAGCGGGCGGCTTCCACATATTCCTTTTCCTTTTCAGCCAGGATGGAACTGCGCACCGTGCGCGCAAAGATCGGGATGCGGACAATGGCGATGGCGGTCATCACCGTCACCAGCCCCTGCCCAAAAGCTGCCACCAAAGCCAGAGCCAGCAAAATTGCCGGGAAGGCATAAATGGCATCCATGATGCTCATGAGGACTGTATCCACCCGTTTGCCCAGGTAGCCAGCCGCCGCACCGACGACCAACCCCACGACAGTTCCCAATGCCACGGAAACAATGCCGACCTCCAGCGAAATGCGCGCCCCAAAGATAATGCGGGAGAAAATGTCCCTTCCCAGGTGGTCGGTGCCCATAATATGGGTGGCATCCGGCGGCTTCAGCCTGTCCTTCAGCCGGATTTCCAGCGGGTTGAACGGTGCAATGACCGGCGCAAGGATACCGGTAATGATCACAATGAATGTAATAATCATGCCAATTAACGCCAGGCGGTTGCGCAGCAACCGGTTAAAAATCGGGTCTTTCCGGCGTCTTTCTGCTTTATTGGGATCGAGGGAGGCAATCTGGTTTTGTTCGCTCATGGGCATTTTTGGGGCTCACCCCGGCGTTTTTGGCACCGGGGCGAGCCAAAGAAAATAATCAGGATGGGAATTACTTGTCCAGCCAGGCGATATTCAAGCCGGTGGATGCGTCCATGTTCAACAACATCGGCATACCCGAGGCTGGTTGATAATTCTTGACGTAATTCTGCCAGCCTTCATTCCACGGCAGACTCACAATGTACATCGTGGCGGCGTCGTCATGCACCAGTTGCAGTACCTGGGTATAGATTCCCTTGCGTTCTTCGATGTTGGCAGTGGCGATGCCCTTGGTAAGCAGTTCATCCATGGTGGGGTTTGAGTACCCACCGCAAAGCCAGCTTCCGCTGCTGGTGGAACTCAGGTAGCCATATGGGCGGTCCGGATCGAAAATGCCGGTCATGGTGCCGATCAGGATGTCATAATCCAATGCCTGGCCGCGGGAGTTCCAGGCGGCGGAGTCGACGATGTCGAATTTGGCTTTGAAGCCAACCTGGGAGAGCATGGCGTCGATGATCTCAGCGGAATCCTTCTGGTTCGCCATCAGCATGATGACAATTTCGGTGCCTTCCGGCAGACCGGATGCGGCGAAGTATTCCTTGGCTTTATCGAGGTTCGGCTCGATGGTGGGAACATCCAGGCGCCACAGATCATCCGGGACGAAGGGCTGGTTGTGCACCTGACCCAGACCAAAGTAGACGGCTTCGTTGTAGGCTTCGCGGTCGAAGGCATACTGCACAGCCTGGCGGGCATCCAGGTTGTTGAATGGAGGTCGGGTGTTATTCATGACAAAGCGGGCGCCGGAGTTGAAGTAGTACACTTCGACGGTGAAGTTGGGATCCGGATTGTCGAGCAGAGCCTTGACATCCGCAATGGGCATTTCTTCAACCATATCCACTTCACCCGTGCGCAGGGCATTCAGGCGGACCACCGGGTCGGTGATGACCTTGAGGACCACGCCATCCAGGTAGGGTTGACCTTCCACCCAGTAATCCTCGAATTTCTTGAGTGTGTAGGATTCACCCGGTTTGAAGCTGTCCAGCATGAAGGGACCGGTGCCGATAATGGTGGTGGCGTTCCCATCTGCATCATAGCCGTCACGGTGCACAATGGCAGCGCGATTGAGCAAACCAATATAGCTCAGGAATGGACCCGCACCGCTGGTGATGGTCATTTTGACAGTGGCGGGATCGACCACTTCAACCTGCAGACCGATTTTGACGAAGGTGGAGCGCATGGCTGCACCGGAATCTTCCGCTATGATTTTGTCGAAGACCCACTTGACATCATCGGCGGTCAACGGAGCGCCGTTGTGGAACTTGACTCCCGGGCGCAGCTTGAAGGTCCAGGTCAGACCGTCTTCCGAGGTTTCCCACGATTCAGCCAGCACGCCAACAAAATTGCCGCCCCGGTCGGCAGCGACCAGTTGTTGGGCAATCAGGGCATTCAGGCGTACATCGCCATATTGAATGGCTTTGTGTGGGTCAAGGGAGGTAACATCTTCCTTCATGGCGAAGGTTAATACACCGCCGTACTTGGGTCCTTCTTCAACCGTTGGTTCTTCAGTCGGTTGCACATCGGCAGGAGCCTCTGTGGCAGTATCGGGCGGAGTTGTTACTTCGGTTGGAGCTGCAGTCTTGCAGGCACCCAACACGAGCGCCATAACCAACAATATGGCGATGGTCAGGATGGTGGTTCGTTTCATCTTTTTCTCCTTCATTGGTCTAAATGGATGATGGTGAGTTTATAGGGAATCTGCCGGATCCCTGTTACTCCAAACGGATGCGCGGGTCGATGATGGTGTAGACAATGTCAACCAGGATATTCACAATCACCACCAGTACAGCGATGGTCATGATGACCCCCTGAACGACAGGGTAATCGCGCGCGAAGATGCTGTCCACGACCAGCAAACCAATACCCGGCCAGGCAAAAATCACCTCCACCACCACCGCTCCGCCCACCAGGAATGCCAGCTGCAAACCGATCATGGTGACGGTGGGGATGAGGGCGTTGCGCAGGGCATGCGTGATGAGAACCCGCGATTCAGGCGCACCAATTCCGCGGGCTTTGCGGACATATTCGGAGCGGCTTGCGAAGCCGAAACCGCCACATCCTCAGCTTTGTCAGCAGGCTCGACATCTGCCACGATCAACCCGATCTTGTGAAACTCAAGAATTTTCTTACGAAGATCTTCAGTTAAAGGCTTGTTGTCTTTCAGGAACTGCTTTGCTTGATCGCGACCCTGCCCCATACGTTCGCCATTGTACGAGTACCATGCACCCGACTTTTCAATGATCCCGTGTTGCGCGCCGAGGTCGACAATGTCGCCT
>CALMHE010000086.1 GCA_937863865.1 uncultured Anaerolineaceae bacterium
AGAGTGTTGCTCGCGATGATGGAGCCTGTCCCAGAGATTGTCACGGGTCCGATGATTCGCAGATCGGTGGCGTTACCAACAGAGTTCATACTCAAGGTGGCGTTGTTCACCAGGGTGTCGCTGAGCAGGTCGGAGTTGTTGTTGGGGATGCGCAAGTCGGTCTCATTTATGACACCATCCAGCAATGACGCAGTGAAGTTGGTGATGCCGCCGCCCGCGAGCCGTCCTTGTTCCACAGTCGCCCGAAGCAGGTCACGACCAAACGGTCCCGGGCGCGCGTCGCGGCCACATACAGCAGGCGGCGCCGCTCGCTCGCCTCCATCTCCTTCTCGCGCTCGCGCAGGGCGACGTAACGCTCCGGCTCCAGGTCGCGCGCCGCCGCCATCAGCGTGGCATTGCCGCCGGCCGCCGTGGTGTCGATACAGACATGGCGCTCGATCTGCAGGCGCGGGAGATCGGTTATTACCGGGTGCCGACCTACATGGCAACCGATTCCGGCGATCTGGTTTACCAGGTGCCGCTGCGCAGCTTGATTGCGATTGACACCTGGGTGCATATCTTCATCGCGGATACCGTTTTCGGTTTGTTCGGGCGCGGGGCGCGTTTTGAAAACCGTCTGAACATCGATCCGTTCTTCAAACTGGGCATTTTGGGAGCCGCCATGTATGAGGGAAAACAGGTCCTGGAATGTTCCAGACTGGTGAAAATCGGGCGCAACTGTTCCATCGACCCACGCGCCATACTCCACGGACCAACCTCGATCGGCGACAATGTCACCATTGGTCCCGGTGTGGTGATTGAGAACTGCATCATCGGCAGCAATGTGAATGTGTCACAGGACTGCCAGCTGATGCTCTCCGTGGTGGGCGATGGAACCTTTCTTCCCTTCCGCGCCTCGTTGTTCATGACCAGCATCATGGATAACAGCATGGTGGCTCAAAACACCTGCCTACAAATGTGTGTGGTGGGGCGCAATTCATTCATCGGCGCCGGGAACACCTTCACCGATTTCAACCTCATCTCCACGCCCCTCCGCGCCCGGGATGCCTTTGGTAATTTAAAACTTGCCAACCGCCCGGTTTTGGGCGGCTGCGTGGGGCATAATTGCCGCATTGGCGCCGGGCTGGTCATCTATCCCGCGCGGATGATCGAATCCGATGTGGTTTTGTTTTCCACCCCCGACCGCCGCGTGATTGATCATGACATCCCCTACGAGGAATCCGATCACCTTAAACTAAAGGACAGCAGCCGCCACCCGCGCCTTTACCCCCGCCCGGGTCAGGAAACCGTCCAGACCTGGTAAGGCTGGATTAATTTCCCATCATCGGCAGGTCATACGGTTCAATCAGCAGCGACTGCTGGTGGAAATTAATGATCGCCAGTGTCTGGACACAGTTGCCCATCATGGTGAACATTAACCGTTCACTGACCTCGACACCTGACGCATCCTCCAGCACAATCCAGAAAATGCCCGGCTCAGCGCGGGTGCTGAGGGTGAGTTCATAAGCACCCAAACCATAAAGATCCTCCGCCTCACCGGTCAGCCCGCTGATATCCACCAGGGCACCGTTGACATTGCCGACGACATGCACAGTAATGCCGTTGATGGGCAGACCATCGGCTCCGTATACCCGGCCGTGGACGCCCATCCAATCACAACCCGTTTCAGGGTGAAATTCAGCCCCGCGGCCATACTGTGCCTCCCCCTGGGCGGCAAAGGGTAAAACCTCGCTGACCCCGGTCGGTTCCACCGTGGGTGTTGCTGTCGGTTCGGGTTCCGGCGTCGGTGTGGGTGTCAAATCCGGGATGGATGTGGCTTCCAGAGTCGGGGTTGGCAGCGGCGGGTTTGTCGGTTCCATGGTCGCCTGGGGAGCAGATATGGGAGGAAAATATAAAGCCGGCAGGAACTTGGGAAGAACTGTGACCATCGCCAAAACAAGCAGGAGAAACAGAATGGAAATGATTAATAACCGCCGCATGGGACAACCTCACTTAATTATTTTTGATAACACATGCCACACCCGGGACATACTCCATGAAAAGGCATGCAATTGTCAGCCATGAGATGAAAAAAATCACCGCCGGGTACTGTCATTGTAGCAAGCTTCATGCCAGTCGTATGATATACTCATCATTATTCCATCCAACCCCTTCCACCGGGTTATATCCATGAAATTGATCATTCAAATCCCCTGTTACAATGAGGTAGACCACCTGCCCGCCACGCTGCAGCATCTTCCGCTTCAGCTTGATGGCATTGACGAGATTGAAATTCTGGTCATTGATGACGGAAGCACCGATCAGACCGCCGAGGCAGCCCATGCCGCCGGCGTGGATCATATTGTCCGCCTGCGCAAGCATATGGGTCTGGCGCACGCCTTCAGCGCTGGTGTGAATGCCTGCCTGCGCCTGGGTGCTGACATCATCGTCAATACGGATGCCGACAACCAGTACGATGCTGCTGACATTTCCCGCCTGCTGGAGCCCATCCTCAACGGCAGCGCTGACCTGGTCATCGGTGACCGCGGGGTGGCTACCCTGGAAGCCTTCTCACCCGCCAAACGCCGCCTGCAGGTCTGGGGCAGCCGGGTGGTTTCACGCGCCGCCGGTCTGGACGTGCCTGACGCCACCAGCGGATTCCGCGCCCTGACGCGTGAAGCCGCACTGCGGAATTTCACTGTCAGCGAGTATTCCTACACGCTGGAAACCCTGATTCAAGCCGGCAACCACCACCTGAATGTCGTCTCCATCCCCATCCGCACCAACCGCACCGAACGCCCCTCGCGGTTGATGCGCAGCCTCAGTGACTATCTGCTGAACTCCGGTGTGACCATCCTGAGGTCCTATACCATGTACCGCCCATTGCGGGTATTTTCCACAATCGGCTCCATCCTGATCCTACTGGGCATGGTGCCGGTCATCCGGTTTCTGATTCTCTTTTTCACCCAACCCGGGCGGGGCAATGTTCAATCCCTGCTGCTGGGTGCGGTGTTGATTATCGTGGGTTTCCAGACGCTGCTGATCGGTCTGCTGGCGGATTTAATTCGCTTCAATCGCAAAATTCTGGAGGAAATACTATACCGTGTCCGCCGGGCTGAAGGGGAAAACAAGCCTGAAGATAAGGTATAATCGCCCGCATGGCAAGGCACAGGCACGGCAAACCACTGCTCACCTTCCCCACTTCCTTCTCGTTAAAGGCCATCGGGCGGGGAGTTGAGGATTTTGAACCACTGGTGGTGGAAATTGTATGTAAACACGCCGGCGAACTGGAGCAGGATGCCGTTCACAGCCGCTTGAGCAGCGGTGGAAAATACCTGGCTGTGACGGTCACCTTCACAGCAACATCCCGGGATCAACTGGATACCATCTACCGCGAACTTGGCGGGCACGAACGCGTGGTCATGCTCCTATAACCCCCTGATTTTCCAGCGTTTCCACCAGCGCAGGCAGCAAGCCCAGATGTTCCAGTTCATAAAACTCAGCCGAACCCGCAGGCAGGTCAGCATTTTCATGCGCCCAGGTGAGGGCATGCGGCACATGCACCGCCATTCCTCCCAGCGCCAGCACCGGCAGAATATCCGAACGCAGCGAATTGCCCACCATCAGGAATCGTTCCGGCAGGATATCATGTTGATGCAGCAGGCGGGCATAATGTTGTTCGGTCTTGTCGCTCACCACTTCCATGTGTCGAAAATATCCCGCCAGACCGGAACGCGCCATTTTGGATTCCTGGTCCAACAGGTCGCCCTTGGTGATTACCATCAATGGATAGCGGCAAGCCAGCAGGGGAATGACATCCGCTACGTGGGGAAGCAGCTCCACATCAGCGGTCAGCATATCATGTGCGGTTTGAATGATTACCTGGATATCATCGCCGGAGATGCGACCCTCGGTCAATTCCACGGCTGATTCAATCATCGAAAGTGCAAAAGACTTGATGCCGTAACCGAAATGCTTCAGGTTTTTCATTTCGGTCTGGTAGAGATGCGCATCAATCCAATCCCCATCGTGGTACTGCATCAATAATTGTTTGAAGCGCGCCTGGGCGTTTTCATATAGCCGCTCGTTATGCCAGAGCGTATCATCGGCATCAAAACCAATCACGTCAAATCGAGTCAATGATCACCGTACCACAGTTGAGAGGAGAATCACCCCGGTCATCAGCAGCAGCGGGGTGAATATACCCGCCGACCAGAATAAATAAGCCACCGGGCGCTGATCCCGGCGGCGGTAAAAAAACAATCCCGCAATCAGATCGGCTGTGAAGGTCAGCCCTCCCAATACCGGCAGCAGCATCAGTTGTGACGAGGGACCGGGGTCTGCCGGCAAGCCGGAGGGCAGGAATCCCATGGGCAGGGAGGGAATATTGGGGACAATCACGGCAACCATGAAGAAAAGCGCCGAGTTCAAGCCCAGACCGACCAGCACCAGCCAGCGCATCACCCGGTCTGACCAGACCTTCGCCAGGTAGGCTGCCGGGCGGGTGGAAAACGGGGCAAACGGCACCAGACTGCCCAGCTCCAATCCGGACTGGAAGGAGCGGATGAATCCATCCGGGTCTGCCGGGGAGATGATAAAAACCTTTTGCCGGGTGGCAATCAACACAAGCCGCTGGTCATCCGATGCCATGAACTCCATGGGACCCAGCTCCTCTGTGGAGCGAATTCCCAGAATTGCGCCTGGAATCGATAACGGCGGCAGGGGCAGGTCATATGCCAGGTCGGTGGTGCGGCGCACCCATTCCACCTCCGCCAGGGGGATATCCTCAGCGCGCAAACCCCAACGCAGCCGCAGTCCATCCCTTTCCAGGCGGTAGGATGCGGAGATCAGAGCATAGCTGCGGTAGCCCGCCAGTGGGACCGGAACCAGGAGCACCACACCCAGCATCAACAGTACACCAAACAGGATCCCCACATCCTGTCCAAAGGCAAAAACAAAACTCACAAAACTTGCTCCGCTCAATACAATTGCCGCGGTGATGTTCAGGATCAGACCTGTGCGGCGGGGCGGTAAAAACACAGCAGATTCGACCATGGCTGAATCAGGCGCGGCTGATTTCCTCTTTCAGAATGGTGCTGACGATCTCCACCTGTTCTTCGGTCATCAAACCGGAGAATGGCAGAGCCAGACCGCGTGCCCCCAAATCCTCGGTGACCGGGTAACGCCGCGGTTCATATCCGTAACGGTCCACCATGTAGGGCTGCAGGTGAATGGGTAAAAAGTATGGGCGCACGGGAATGCCGCGCTGTGCCAGGCGGTTGGCAAGCTCCTTGCGCTCCACACCTTTTGCCACCCGCACCACATAGACGAACCAGGATTGACGGGTGGTGGTATCGGCAATAAAAGGCAGCTCGACACCATCAAAACCGGTCAGGCATTTTTGATACAACTGGGCAACCTGCTCGCGTCTGGCAATCAATTCCTCCAGCCGCCCCATCTGCACCACACCCAGCGCTGCGCTCAGCTCATCCAGACGGTAGTTGTAACCCAGGTGGGTGTGCTGCAGCCAGTTATCACCCGGAGCCCGCCCCTGGTTGCGCATCGCCTGCATCAGGGCTGCTTCATCGTCAAGGTTGGTCACAATCATTCCACCTTCACCGGTGGTGATTTGCTTGTTCGGGTAAAAACCAAACACACCATAATCCCCCAACATGCCCGCCGGTTGACCTTTATAGGTCGCCCCCAGGGCTTCGCAGGAATCTTCAATTATTGTCAAGCCTGTGTGGCGTGTGGCAGCGCGCAGTCCATCCCAATCGGCGGGTTGACCAAACACATCCACAGCTAAAACGCCTTTCAGCACACCATAACGCGGCGCACCCAGACGGGGCAGCCAGCGCCGGGCGGATTCGCTCCCTGCCAGCAGGTCACGCACCGCCTGTTTAACCTGGGCGATATCCAAGTTGCCCGTGCGGGGATTAACGTCCACAAACACCGGTGTGGCATTCTCATAGAGGATCACATTGGTGGATGCCACAAACGAGAAGGGCGTGGTCAGAACCAGGTCACCCAGACCGATATCGGCGGCTCGCAGGCAGAGATGCAATCCGGCGGTACCGGAACTGACCCCGATGGCATGGCGGCAGCCCAGATACTGCCTGAAGGCTTCTTCAAAGGATTGGATCTTCGGACCCATGCTGAGGTTCGGCGTGCGGATTACATCCAGCACTGCCTGCACTTCGGCATCGGTCAAATCCGGTGAGGACATGGGGACAATAGGTTTTGGCAAGGTCATTGGCAACTCCGATATTGGATTCTACCGTACTTTATCCGCCGCGCTTAAAATGGGGCAGTTCGACAGGAATGATGATGGATAATTCCACAAATCCGCCATACTCCCCGTTCTCAAACCAGGGTGCCTGGTGAATTAACTTTTTTACACCGTTTTTCTCGATGGTATAGGTGTTGGATTGATGATTTTCCAGCATCTGTAATAATTTTTGACGCACCGGCTCGGGATGACAGTCCAGGGCATTTTTACCAATCAATGCCCGCCCACCGTCTTTCGCCCAGGTTTCCGCAGCGCGGGCATTCATTTCCAGAATGATGCCGGTCGGGTCACAGACGGTGATGGCGCCGGGAAATTCCTCCACCCATGCAGGTGATTTCATTGGTTTTGCCTCCACAACGGTGATACCGTAGATTGTACCCCAATCAAACGGTCACGAGGGGCGGGAATTGTCCTGCAGCTGAAAACGTTGTATACTCAAATCCACGTTGACAAGGAGGAATGCCATGATCCCGGAGTTGGAAATCATCCTGCGTTTATTGATCGCCGCAATACTGGGTGCTGCGGTTGGATTTGAACGTGAGCGTCACAACCAGCCGGCGGGGCTGCGGACACACCTGATTCTCGTGGTCGGTTCCGCGCTCGCCATGACGCTTTCCATTAATATCGCCATGCAGTTCCAGCCGGATGTTCCCAATGGTGACCCGGCGCGGCTTGCAGCCCAGGTGCTTTCCGGCATCGGCTTCCTGGGCGCCGGGGTGATCGTCAAGGATGGCCTCACCATCAGTGGCCTCACCACGGCGGCATCCATCTGGGCATCGTCAACAATAGGAGTGCTGGTCGGCGTCGGGTTCTATGCTGCGGCGATACTGCTCACGGCACTATCGGCAATCAGCATGATGTGGGGGCCACGGGTGGAAGATTGGCTGCCTTCGCATCCGGCGGTGGCCGCTACAATGCGATTCACGAAAGATTGCGTCCCGTGCCTGGACATTTTGCGCCGCAAGACCAGGGAATGGGGTTACGATATTGTCGATGGAAGCA
>CALMHE010000087.1 GCA_937863865.1 uncultured Anaerolineaceae bacterium
CCTTGCGGGTTGCCCAGACTCCATCGGTGTTTTGCTGCATGATTTCATCGTTTTGGGCAATCCAGATATGCTGACGTTGGTCGCTGAATTCATAGGTTATTGTGGGAATATTTAACGAACGCGCCACGCGATAGGCAATGCCCATCTCCTGGATGGTGCCGTTGGGCACGATCACCACATCCGGGTGGTGGGCACGCAGGAGTGACAGCATGGTCTGGGCAGCATCCTTATTGCGATTGCTGCGCAGTTTGTAAATATCACTGGCAGTGTCCACTTCTTCAATCTGGAGGGTGTATTGGACATCATAGTTGGTGACGGTTTGAACCGCTTCCACCAGGGTTTCCGGCAGGGGGGTGTAGGGAGCGCGCGCATTGAAGAGCGACACCACCTTCATAATGGATTCAGCCGGGCTGAGGATGCGGCGGGCATATAAATTCTGACGCCGCAGGTCAAACAAATTGATTTCTTTCTGCCAATCAGCATAGGGCAAGAAGCCAAAAATGACATCATGACCCTGGGCGGCGAGTGCGACGCCCAACACGGCGGCATGTTCAATCCAATAATGCAATGTTGCGAAAATAAATACTTTTTTACCCTTGGGGGATTCTTTTCTCAGCACTTCAGCCTTCGCCACCAGACCGGGCAGCGACTGTTGAAGTTCCTTGAGGGTAAACCTTGTTTGCAGGGGATGTCCATTCTGTCTTACCAAATAGTATAGTTCAGCGGCAAATGGAATTTGCCCCAGTAGATTTTTAATTACTTCTTTTCCTGATGCTGTCATGATTTCACCATTTCAATTTGCCAATCCAGGCGCGGGCGGACTGCACCCAGGCGCGGCTCAGGCCATTGCATCCCAGGGGCACCGGTTGCATCCACGGTAAAGGTAAGCGCTTGTTCGTCTTGAAAATACCGTTTTATTCGGAATGTGCTGGCATTCACCCCCAGCACAAATCGTCCCTCGTTTAATAAATCAGCGGGGATTGCGCAGCGGCTGATGTAGCATCCCGCGTCGCGGACAGGGTTTGCTTCAAATTCCTCCGGCTCATCAGTATCGAATGTAGTAAATACAATTTCACCACGCGTGCTGGACAGGTATAAGCCCACCCGTAAACCAGTGATGGGGGCTTTCAACTGATATTCCATTTCCACGGTAAATTCTTCCGCCGAGCGAACTGAATCCACCACCAGACCGCGGGAATTGCGAACCCGGAGGGCAATAGGGCGGTAGGGGTGGGCTGATGCCGGAATTTCATCCGCTTCCCAAACACGCTCGCCTTCCTGGGAATAACCATTGGAAAGATAATAATCCACCGCTTCGGGGGTGGGTGCCCGCATTGCCAGCCTGCCCTTGTCAATGACCAGAGTTTCCTCGGTAAGACGCAGGATGGCTGACATGTTATGGCTTACAAATAAAACCGTGCGACCCTGGGAGGCGACATCACTCATTTTCCCCAGGCATTTCCGCTGGAACTCGGCATCGCCGACAGCCAACACTTCATCCACAATCAGAATTTCCGGTTCCAGGTGAGCCGCCACTGCAAACGCCAGCCGCAGGTACATCCCGCTGGAATAACGTTTTACCGGGGTTTCAATGAATTTCTCCACTTCGGCAAAACTGACAATTTCATCAAATTTACTTTCGATTTCCATCCGCTTCATACCCAGGATGGCTCCGTTGAGATAAATGTTCTCACGCCCGGTCAGTTCGGGATGAAAACCTGTGCCGACCTCCAGTAGGGAACCAACCCGTCCGCGGATCAAAGCAGTCCCCTCGGTTGGTTCAGTCACCCGGCTGAGAATTTTCAGCAGGGTGCTTTTCCCGGCTCCGTTGCGACCGATAATCCCGATTACCTGACCCTGGTGGACATCAAAGGAGAGGTTGCGCAACGCCCAGAGAATTTCCTCCTCTCTGGGGGCGCCCATCCGGCGCAGTTTTTGAATGCGCTCGGAGATGGCATCCCGCAGGGTGGGGTAATGAATGGCTGCTGTTCCCAGGCGGTACCGTTTTCCGATATTCTCAGCATGAATGGCGATATCACTCATGGAATTACACCACATCTGCGAAACCCCGCTCCATGCGCCGGAAGTAGAAAATTCCAGTGAGCAGGACCAGGAACGCCATGCCGGTGGAAACCGCCAGCATGGGGAAAAATGTGGGTTGCGGGTGGATCCCCAGCAAAGCCCAACGGAAACCTTCCACAACACCCGTCATGGGATTGAGACCGTAAATCAACCGCCATTTTTCGGGTATCTGGCTGGAAGGATAAACGACCGGGGTGATGAAGAGCCAGAACTGGGTCAGGAAGGGCAGCACGTAGCCAACATCCCGGTACTTGACATTTAATGCTGAAAGCCAGAGTGCCACACCCAGAGCGGTAATCAATGCCAGCAATAGGAATAATGGCAAAGTCCACGCTACAGATGTGGGATATGTGTTGTAAAACAACATCATGCCGATCAGGACCACAAAGGCGATGGCAAAATCCACCAGACCGGCGAGGATGGATGAAAGCGGCAAAATGATGCGCGGGAAGTAGATCTTGGTGATCATGTGGCTGTTTTGTACCAATGAACGGCTGGCATCGCTGAGGGCTTTGGAAAACAAACCCCAGGGCAGTAAACCAGCATAAGACCAGATGGGGTAGGGCACATTATCCGAGCCGACCTTTGCCAGGTTGCCAAAGAATATGGTGAACACCACCATGGTCAAAAACGGTTCCAAAACTGCCCAGGATACACCCAGGATTGTCTGCTTATAACGCACCTTCAGGCTGCGCCAGGTGAGGAAGTACACCAGCTCGCGGTAAATCCACAGCTCCCGGAAATCCAATGCAACCAGACCGCTGGAAGGGCGCAATATGATGGTGCGGGGTTCGGAGACAGCGTTTCTCAATCAAACTCCCCGGGAGCGGTTTTCCCGCTGTTTAATTTCAACGGCATGCTCACGGTACCAATCGATGGTACGGCGCAAGCCATCTTCAAAGTTTACTTCCGCCCGAAAACCAAATCGTTCAGCGGCGCGCGTGGTATCCAGGCCACGGCGGGGCTGACCGTTGGGTTTGCTGGTATCCCAGATCAGTTTCCCTTTGAAGCCGGTCAGGCGGGCGATCATTTCAGCCAAATTACGAATGCTGATTTCATTTCCGGAACCGATATTGACCGGATCGGGCTCATTGTATTTTTCGGAAGCCATCACAATGCCGCGGGCGGCATCTTCCACATAGATAAATTCACGGGTGGGGGAACCGTCGCCCCAGATTTCAACTTCATTGATACCCTGTTCTTGCGCCTGGATACACTTGCGGATAAGCGCAGGGATGACATGTGAAGATTCGGGGTGGAAATTGTCTCCCGGTCCGTACAGGTTGACCGGCAGGAGGAAGATGGCATTATAACCGTACTGCTGGCGGTATGCCTGAGCTTGTACGAGGAGCATCTTTTTTGCCAGACCGTAGGGGGCGTTGGTCTCCTCGGGGTACCC
>CALMHE010000088.1 GCA_937863865.1 uncultured Anaerolineaceae bacterium
AAGTATTTCTTCCGCCAGGTTTTGCCCAAAAGGTTTTCCAGTGACTGCTTCAACCAGCAGACCCAGCAGAATATAGCCGGTATCGGAATAATTAAAAACCCTGCCCGGCATTCCCACTGCTTTTTGATTTTCCCGGGTGAAATCGAGCAATTGCCAGGGCGTCCAGTGAACCTGGGGGTGGGTAAGAATCAGCTTCCTGAAGGATGCCCCGCTGGTGGTCCGACCGTCAAAATAATCGGCAATTCCGGAGGTGTGTCCCAGCAAATGCCGGATGGTCACGTAGCGTGAATAATCCACGTTCTGGTAAACAAACAACCGCTCCAGCCAGGCGGGGGATATGTATCGCTGAATGGGGTCCGCCAGAAAGAGCTGTTTTCTTTCCACCAGCCGCTGCACCAAAACGGCTGTGAACAGTTTGCCTATGCTGGCAGTATGGAAGGGCTGGTCAATGCAACCGGCTGGATGGTCGTAGTCCAGGTTTAATGGTTCAGATTTGATTTTCACCTGGATGCAGCCGGGTTTGTTCCTGGCTTCCAACACGGCGGATAATTTGTGAAAATAATCATCAAAATGATGAACGGCTTGTTTTGAATTGAGTCGGTTAATTAATAACATCTTCATATTTCCTTTCGCCGGATGGGATCATCACCGTCCGCTGAATAAAATGACCTGCCGGTGGCATCAGGACGGTCGGCTGGTCTGCGGAGCAACCGGCAATGACCCATCCGGCATTAACTGTGCACCAGGATCACCATCAGGGTGATCACCTTGTCCAGCAGCGTGAACAAATGACCCGATTCCGCCAGCCTGATGAACAGAAAAACCAGGGCATGGATCCATAAACCGCTGACGATTGCGAAAAAAACATGGGCGGTGAAAATTCCTACAATGAAAACCAAACTGGACTTCATTTCCTCATCTCCATAATTCCAAACTTGTTTTAAATTCCATTTCTATTCCGTAGTCCCATGTTGAATGACATGGGTTTACAGGATATCCAAAAAAATACAATTACCAGGCTCCTGCCCGGATGCCAATTCCTGAAAATCCGCTCCGATTTCCATCGTCAACAGGGACTGATGGTCTGGTGATATATCCAGGTTCCAATTGACCTCACCGGTTTCGTTTTCCTGCCACACCAGATGGATGCCCTGCATCGCAAGAGCCAGGATGAACATTGAGCCGGCATCATCCCGGTTGGTGTTAATATAAAGCCTCATTTTTTCTTTCCGCCTTCCCTGCCAGACCTGCTTCAATTAATCATTCAGCCTGCCGGCTCTTCTCATTTTCGAATGACGGACAGCAGGGTCAGGTTCAGATCGCGGATCCTGTTCAGTATCCCATGCAAACCTGCCTGGTCCACATCCGGATGACTGAGAAGAACCTCCCCGTTACCCTGGTTTTCGATCCGCCAACCTTCAAAGTAATGCTGCCAGGTTTCATCCAGGTGGTTTTGAATGCGAATTTCGTAGGATGAACCGGGGGTTTGTAATCCTCGATTGGTCATCAGTTTTACCTTCCTTTTCATGCAAAATGGATCAAACGTGATGTAATCATATCCACATCCCCCGCGTCTGCCATCTATCCAAAGATCAGTTGTTGGGGATTGTTTTTCTTCAACGTTAAAACACAAACCCGCCGGTTCCGGCGGGATGATTGGTTCCGAAAATTTCGTTTCCCTAGATCAGGTCAAGGTCCCTGGCTCTGACGATTGCCTGGGTGCGGTTATCCACCTGGAGTTTCTGCAGGATATTATGCACATGAAACTTGACCGTCCCTTCCGAGAGCACCAGTGTCTCGGCAATCTGCCGGTTGGAGCAGCCCCCGGCGAGCAGGCGCAGCACATCCAGTTCGCGGTTGGTGATCGATTCCGGCAGTTCATCCATGGATGTCCGGGCAGATGCCATGCCGCCCAGGTCCCGGATGATTCTAAGGGCATACGGTTTATACGCCGGTCGGATTGAATTGATATATGTTGTCAGCAGGGCACGCGCCGGTTCACCGGTTTCCAGAAAAATGCGCATGTAACCGCCCCGCTCCGCCAGCCAGAGGCATTCATCCATGCCCTGCAGGGCTTCAGCCGTCCGACCCTGAGCATGGCGGAGGCATTCCTTGAGCAGCAGGATTTCCACCAGGGCATTCGCCCTGCCGGCGGTGCGGGAGCTTTCCTCCAGGCGGGCGAGCAGCTCCAGGCAGCCCGAATCTCTCACCGTATCCTTGTCCAATTTTGTTTTTTCCATCCAGAGGCGCACCACCATGATGAGGCGCATTTCCAGATATTCATCAATGGCTCCGCCCTGCTCCTGCTGGTTTTGCAGGAGTTCCAGCTGGTCAGCCATCCAGCGCTCCAACTCAGCCCATTCCCCCTGCTCCAGCCAGATGTGCGCCCAGGTCACATCAATCATGCTGTGGACATAGGGCGTCATCAGGCGGTTTTGGCGCGCCTCATCCGCCTTGCGGATTGCCACCAGACTGCCTTCCAGGTTGTTGCGCACCAGCAGGATCCGCGCCAGAATGGCATAGGCGGAGGCAATGATGTTATAGCTGGGCCACCACTGGGTGCAGGCAATTGCCCGGTTGGCGTGCATAGACGCCCGGTCCAGCTGGTTTTGTTCAAACAGGAGAACACTCAGGAAGGTTTCATCCCGCGAGTGATTTCCCTGGTTTTGAACCTTTTGATCGGCTGTCTGCAGGGCATTGGTAAAAATATTAATTGCCTGGGGGAGTTTTCCGACCTGCCAGTTAGCCACCGCCAGGTCGGTCCAGATATCCCGCAGAACCGCCCCGGACTCTCTGGCATACTCCGTTGCCCGGGTGAGCAGTTCCAGGGCGCGGTTGAGGTTCCCCAGGCTGCGGTTTGCCCAGCCTTCCACCCAGTGCAGGATGGCTTTCTCCTTGGGTTCCATATCCGGAATGGATTGCAGAGTCTCCCCGGTAAACCGGAGCGCGGCGGCGGGGTCGCCGATACAGATGGCTTTCAAGCCCCGCAGGATGCCGACCATGGAGAGGACTTCAACCCCCTCCCGCTGGGTCAGCTCCATGGCGGGGATGCCGTCAGAATCATCCATGGCGATTCCCCGGCAAATTGCTTCCGCCCGGTCAAGCAGCGGATCAACCAGATCAATCCTGCCGGATTGGGCGTACAACTCCGCCACCCGCGTACACAGGCTGGCGTTCCGGTGGAATGCCTCGCGGGGCATGCGTTCAATCCACTGAAAAACAGTCGTCATCTGACCATCCGTCAGGAACGCCTGGATATGTTTGTTGACCAGGCGGCTGGCACGGTCCCAATCCCGGGCTGCCAGGGTGTGATCAATTGCTTCCTCAATCCAGCCATGCTCCTCAAACCAGGCGGATGCCCGGGCATGCAGGACGGGAATCAACTCCGGCGAAACCCGTTTCAGCTGGTTGCGTAAGAGATCCGCAAAAAGGTGATGGTAGCGGTACCAGGTGCGTTCATCATCCAGCGGGATGATGAAGAGGTTGGATAATTCCAGATTCAATAAATGGTTCAGGCTTGTCCCGCGTGATTCCGATGACTGTGCCGGTTTGGGATCGAGGATGAAATCACACAGGGGCGCGCTCAGGCGTTCCAAAATGGAGGTTTGCAGGAGAAAACCCTGGGTTTCAGGGGTCTGCTGGTGTAAAACTTCCTCCGCCAGATAATCCATGATGAAGCGGTTGCTCCCCGAAAACGCCTCGATGAAGGCATTGAAATCCAGTCTGCCGCGCATGGAGATTGCCGCCATTTGCAAACCAGCCGCCCAGCCTTCGGTTCGCTTTTCCAGGATTTCAATCTGCCCGGGGGTCAGCGGCGGCTGGAAGCGGTTGTTGAGAAGCGAGGTGATCTCATCGAAATCAAATCGCAAATCCCTCGCCCGGATTTCGTTCAACTGGTTGCGCGCCCGCAGACGCGCCAGGGGCAGCGGTGGATCCGAGCGGGTGGCGATGACCACCTGGACATTGACCGGCAGGTGCTCCAGCAGGAAGATCATCCCCTGGTGAATGGTGGGGTTATCAATAAACTGGTAATCATCCAGCACCAGGCAGACGGATTGGGAAACCGCCTGCAGATCGTTGATGAGCAGGGACAGCGGAGTCTGCGGCGGGAGTGATTCGGAGGATTGCAGCAGGGACTGTGCCCCGGCACCCAACCCCGGGTTGATATTCTCCAAGCCGGCGGTCAGGTAGGTGAGAAAGCGGGTGGGGTCATTATCCGCCGGGTCGAGTGAAATCCAGCAGAACTTCCACGCTGGGGAGGGATTTAGCTTGCGGCGGGTTTCAATCCATTCGGTCAGAAGCGTGGTTTTGCCATATCCCGCCGGTGCGCTGATGAGGGTGAGTGCGCATTGGACGCCCTCCTCCAGCCTGGCATACAGATGCGGGCGGGGAATCAGCCCGGCTGGCAGCGGGGGGGCAAAGAGCTTGGTTTTAATCAGGGTGCGGCTGCCGGAGTCAACCAGGTTGTTAAACTCCCCGCCAGGGGTGGATTTGCGCAGGTTGCCGGTTTCGCCTGCCTGGATTTTTTGAATCAGATCCTGTGTCTCGGGTTCCGGGGGCTGCCCCAGTTCCGACTCGAGCAGGCGCTCACATTCCTCGTACTGGCGCAGGGCGGCACTGCGCTGCCCCGCCAGGGCATAGATCCGGATCAGCATGCGTTGGGGGTTTTCATCGAGGGCATCCAGGTTGACCCACCTGCGGGAAAAATGGATTGCCTTTTCCCAGTCCCCGCGGGTGGCATGCGCCTGAGCCATTTTTTCCAGGCAGCCAGCCAGTTCGTGCCGGAAACCCTCCCGCTGCAGATATTGCCAGTCATCAAATTCCGGACAGTCCCCCAGGTTGATCCCCTCCATGAAGCTCCCCCGCTGAAGAGCGATGGCTTTTTCAAGGGCTTCCATGCAAGCCGGGCAGCCGGCGATGTCGTCATGGAAGTGCTGTTGCATGTTTTTCACCAGCTGCTGAAAAACATCCACATCCTGCCAGACCCCCGCCGCTGGAACCAGGCTGACGGTCTCCCGGTTGGAGGTGATTACACCGGGTCCCAGCGCATTGTTGATGGAATAGAGAGCCCGGCGCAAATTGCCCTGGGCACGCTCCGGACGGAATTCACCCCAGAAGAGGGCAGCCAGGCATTCCCGTGATAAGGGTGTGCTGGAGAGGCAGATATACCCAAGCAGTGCGGTCGCTTTCCTTGTTTCCATGTGAACGACTGCGTTGTTTTTTTCAATAATGGGTGACCCCAACCAGAAAAGTTTAATGATTTCCACGATGTTTTCAATTAATTATAACAGCCAACCTCTAACCGTGTCACTGGATTTGGAAAAAATCAAAAAAGTGCGGGCATCCGGAAATGTTAACCTGTGGGTTGCCCGGCAACCTGATTTCATGTCATAATAGCCATACCTCAACCCGCCGGAATGCCAGCCGTAGGATCGGCTCACGATAAAGCGGGTTTAAGGTTATGATGAAAAGATATCAGGAGGTTCCCATGGAAAATCCAAAAACATACCCCAGTCAGGTCAACCGCCAGCAAACCCGGCTGCGTGAACTTTTTAAATATCCCGAATTGCATAACGACGCCATCCAGCTCTTCCTGCATCAGCATGCCATGCTGCACTCCAAAGCCGTGACCAACCAGGAACCCTGGTCGATGGAGGATGAGGTGTTCATGGGGCTGGATGAGGCAGGCGTGCGGCGCGTTGCGGAAGGCGCGGAGCATTCCATCGCCTGGCTGATATGGCATGTTGCCCGCTGCGAGGATATCACCATGAACCTGCTGGTGGCGGTAAGTCCGCAGGTTCTGCTGGGCGGGGGCTGGCTGGAAAAGCTGCGGATCAATATCCGCGATACCGGCAACCTGATGACCCCGGCAGAGATCAATTCCTTCAGTGATGGCATTGATATTGGTGCCTTGCGGGAATATCATGCTGCCGTGGGTCGGCGGACGCAGGCAATTGTGAAGGATCTCACTCACGCTGACATCAAGCGTAAACCGCCGGCTGACCGCATCCAGCGGGTGTGGGACGAGGGAGCGGGTTTACCGGGAGCAGA
>CALMHE010000089.1 GCA_937863865.1 uncultured Anaerolineaceae bacterium
GAAATATAGCCTTTATAACCGGTTTCGATGAGTGTTTTGATGATGGAGGAAAAATCCAAATGCCCGGCTCCCGGGTACCAGCGGTTGGAATCCGCGACATGGAAGTGAAAAATCCGCTCTCCACATCTTCGGATGCCATTTTCCATTTGTGGTTCCTCGATATTCATATGGAAGGTATCGAGAAGCAAGCCAAAGTTGTCCATCCCAACCTGCTCAATCAGCCTTAAGCCCTGGTCAATATTATTAATCAATGTGGTCTCGTAACGGTTGATTGGCTCCAATGCCAGCCTGACACCAAGGTGGTTTGCTTCCAGGCTGCATGCCTGCAAAGCCTCGCACAACCATTCCATTGCCTGGGAATGATCCATGCCGGGTTTTACAATCCCGCGTATCAACCCGATGATGATGACGGCGTTTAATTTATGGGCAATGGGGATGTGACTCTGTATGCGTTCAATTGCCGCCTGGCGAACCTTTGGATCAGGGTCTGTAAAGGACAAGCCTTCCTCACCCCAAGCCTGACCCGTACCGATGGCAGGAACCTGGAGATTGTACTTTGCCAATTGTGACGACAATATATCCATATCCACCAGGCGGGGATCGCGGATTGCCAGTTCAACTCCCTGGTATCCCAGTGATGATATCTGTGCCAGATTGGTTTCCAATCCTCCGGAAAAAGTAGCGGCTTGAAATTGGGTTAGTTGGGTGGAAAGAACGATGGATAGTTTCATATGCATATCCGTGATCAGTTTGGGGGGACACGGGGAAACTCTCATGGAGAATCCCCGTGCCCCAACAGGAAAGGATCAGGGGAGGTAAGTTATTTTAACTTCCGACCGATCGGTTTGTAATCGAAGGATATTCTCAGGCAGGTCTTCCAGTTTGATTTTCTTGGTGCTCATGGGGGTCATATCCATGCCTGTTGCCATGCACTCGATCACGCGCGGA
The DNA here is from genome assembly GCA_937863865.1 of uncultured Anaerolineaceae bacterium. GTDB lineage: Bacteria > Chloroflexota > Anaerolineae > Anaerolineales > Anaerolineaceae > CALMHE01. The sequence continues at coordinate 949 of CALMHE010000089.1, forward strand.
AAGTTTCCATGACCGGAATGTCCCTGTGCACCAATGATCTGTGCCCGGCGGACCTGCAGCACCTCGCCCGTGACGGGCATCTTTGCCTCAGCACGGGCAGTGACGACCACCCGGCTGTTAAGCGTCCTGCCTTCCCAAATGACTCGCTCAATTCCGGGATAAACCACGGTTGGCAGTCCGGTGGCTTCCATGAACAGGTCTGCACCCATGCCGTCCGTTATTTCAAGAACCCGATCAGCAAAATCCTCCTTGAGGGGATTGACGTGATAATCCGCTCCCAGTTTCATTGCCATTTTAGCGCGATTTTCCCCGGTTTCGGAGACGATCACCTGGGAAGCTCCAGCACGCTTAAGGATGGCACAGGCAGCAATGCCCACAGGTCCGGCGCCCAGGATGACCACGCGGTCACCCGGGCGGATGCCGCCGCCGCGTTCAATGACAGCATTGTACGCCACGCAAGTGGGTTCCACCAGGCTGCCGGCAACGAAGATGTCATCGCCTTTATAGTTATGGCGCAGGGGTTCCAGGCTCCAGATGGTCCGGGAAGGCAGCACGATGTATTGGGTATAGGCACCGTGGACGTTGAAGCCAATTTCATCCAGGCGTTCGCAGTGGTTTGGTTGACCGTCTGCACAGGGTTTACACTGCCCGCACCAGAGCATTTCCTCTGATGTCACCCGTTCACCACCCTTGAAGGGTTTATTGGTGCGTTTGTCAAAGGCGTTTTTCCCGGCTTCAACCATCACACCGGAAAATTCGTGCCCCAGGATGCTGGGGAAACCGGTCAGACCGGGATAAAAAATGTATCCATCCTCATCAGCCTGTGCCATGTGGACATCCGATCCGCAGATACCGCAAGCCTTCACTTCGATCAAAACTTCTTCAGGACCGGGGGTGGGGATATCATATTCACGGATTTCAATACGTGGGTTGCGCCATACCAGGCTGCCTAAATAGGTTTGCCTGCCTTCAATATCCTTTGCACCTAACTTAAAACCTGGTTTCGGATCCCAATCTGCAACCAGGGTCACACCTTCCATCTTACCTTTCATCGTTCAACTCCTTGATGTTTATGATTTTTATATTTTTTAATTAGACTTCGGTACCCTGGCCAATGCGCGGGATGCCATAAACGGTCTTCCAGCCTTCAGAAAGCGGTTCGCGCAGGTAAGGTTCCATGTCTTTTTCAGTGCGCAGGGTTACTTTTTCCACTGGCGGAA
>CALMHE010000090.1 GCA_937863865.1 uncultured Anaerolineaceae bacterium
GATTACTTTCTGGTCCTATACGAGAACCAACGATCCCAGGCTAAAAATCAACGATCAGGATGTTGTCATTTCTGCAGAGGCTGGTTCGCCACCGTTTAAAATTGGTTCCATGAATCACCAGGGTTGGGTCAGCTATACCCGGAGGGGATGGCGGTTTGAAAAACGCTTCCAGCCCCAGGTGGACCGAATCCACCCTGACATGAACTGTAATACGGAAATTTACGTCTGGGACGATTTCATCGAGTTGGAGACGTTGGGTCCAATTGCCAGGTTGGCGCCCGGCGAATCTGTGGAGCATGAGGAGGTATGGGAATGGTCACGCACGAAGCAGAGTTGAAATTACCGGTTGAAATGTGTGATGCCGCTGGCAACCTGAACCCGGCTGCTGTTGGTTGGTCGCGCAAGCCGCTTCATGGATGCAACCTGTCAGGAAGATGGGGGCGAAAAAAGCGCTGGAATTACTGGTGCATAACCAACCAGGACATGTTGTTTTCCTTAACGCTCTCCCATCTGGATTACCTGGGATTGGCATTTATTTATTATCTCGATTTTGCAAGCGGGAAATTTATGGAACAAACCGTCACCCGGCTTTTTGGCAAGGGTTGCGATCTTCCCGAAGGATTGGGCGGGCTGATTCAGTTTGAGGATTCAGCGCTCCGCATGGAAATGCGTGATTCTGGAAATGATATTTACCTGCGGGTCGACAGCCCGGCATTTGGCGGTGAGAAACTGCATGCCGAATTCCAGGTCAGCCGCCCGGTGGGACACGAGACCTTGAATGTCGTGATCCCGTGGAGCAAGCGTTTGTATCAGTTCACATCCAAGCAGAATTGTCTTCCAGCAACCGGGAAGATTCAGATTGGAAATCGCAAACAGGAAATGGGTCTGGACAGCTTCGCCTGTCTTGATTTTGGGCGGGGCATCTGGCGGTATGCTTCCTCCTGGAACTGGGCAGCTTTTTCCACCCGGCAAAATGGGCACACGGTGGGTGTCAACATGGGAGGGAAGTGGACCGATGGAACGGACATGACCGAGAATGGCATCTGCCTGGATGGGAGGTTAAGCAAGATTGGCGAAGATCTGCTATTTGATTATGATCCGGGCAATTTTATGAAGCCATGGAGTATCCGTACACCCCAAAGTGAACAGATTCGCCTGGAATTTACGCCATTCTTTGAACGGATTGCGAAAACGGACGCCCTCGTACTGCGATCGGAAGTGCACCAGATGATAGGACGTTTTTGCGGAACCGTGATCACGGATGACGGCGAACAGATCAGCATCCAGGATGCAATTGGCTGGGCTGAGGAGCATCAAGCCCGCTGGTGATGATCAATGCCCGCCTGTGTGTTTTCCTATAAATATCCTTTTAAGCAGCACTCAATTTCCGGAGTAACTCCATTCTTTTATCCACCAACTCCTGGATCTGTGCAATATCGTCAGGAGACAGGTGACTGAATTTTCGTAATAGGTTGAGCAGGTCCGAAACAGGGATGGGATTTTTGTTATCCAACAATTTCCACTTTCCCTGCTCCACTTCAAATAACGGAAAGAAGTTGGATTTTACTGCTTTTCTTGCCACTTCGATGGTTTGATCCGTCTCATGTCCCCAGCCCGTTGGACATGGGGAGAAGATGTGAATATATGCAAACCCCTTTTTGCTGGCTTGAATGCCTTTTGTTACCTTGTCCACCATATCTTTCATATTGGATGGTGACGCAGTGGCAACATATTCCACATTGTGCATAGCCATAATCAGGGGCATATATTTCTGGTTTTGAGATTTGCCATCCTGTACTTTTCCCACGGGGGTTGTGGAGGTCCTGGAACCCTTGGATGAGGTGGAGCTTCTTTGAAAACCCGTATTCATGTACCCTTCATTGTCATAGCAAATATAGAGCAACTTTTCTCCACGTTCAGCGGCTCCAGAAAGGGATTGAAATCCACAGTCAGCTGTTGCCCCGTCTCCTGCAAAGGCAATGATGTTAACATCGGGACGATTTTTTCGTTGATACATATTTGTTACGCCGCTTAGAAATGAGGCTGTATTATCCAAT
>CALMHE010000091.1 GCA_937863865.1 uncultured Anaerolineaceae bacterium
GTACACGCCTACTCAATATTGTCATTTTGATCCTGTCCAAATGGAATTGGGTGTTAAAGGCTGCACAGCTGCCCTTTACAATATGTGCATTGAACCGGATGGTTCCGTTTTACCCTGTCAATCCTATTACACCAGCCTGGGAAATATCCTCACCGAGCCTTGGAACCGCATATGGAATAGCGAGCTGGCAATCCATCTGCGGGAACGACATTATATTCCGACTGAATGCCAGGCTTGTGTCCTGCTGGCTGAGTGTGGCGGTGGTTGCCCACTCGAACTTGAAACATCACATCCTATTTGTTCACCCATCCAACCTTGATTTCCGAGCAATGAGGTTTCACATGAAAAAGATAATTAACCTCTTTAACCAATGGTTTTCACCTGTCAAGCCACTTCCACCGGGAGTTTTTCACACCCAACTATTTACTCCTTCAAGCAATACACCCCACCGATTGCATTTACGCCTTGAGGAGGATGGAACCGGCTTGATGGTGGTTGATGCAAAGACAGTTCTACATCTCAATCAAACCGCAGCGGAATACGCATATCACCTGATTCAGAACACATCTGATGAGAAAGCCGCCCGTGCAGTATCCCGTCGTTATCGAATCAACCATCAACAGGCGTTGGAGGATTTTAATTATCTCCGCACCCAGGTGGAAACCCTATCTCATACCCAGGATCTTGATCCTGAAACTTTTCTAAACATGGAGCGGGTGGAACCTCATTCCAGGAAATTGTCTGCACCATACCGGTTGGATTGCGCTCTTACCTATCATGTTTCTGATGGCGCTCAATCAGGTGAAACCCCAATGGACCGGGTCAAGCGTGAATTACTGACAGAAGAATGGGAATCCATTTTGAAAAAAGCCTGGGATGCCGGTATTCCCCATATCATCTTTACCGGTGGGGAACCTACTCTCAGACCTGATTTACCGGAGCTGATTTCTTATGCAGAAGAATTGGGACAGGTCACCGGTCTGTTGACGGATGGCTCCCGCATCTCCGAGACAGGTTATCTGAAGAAATTATTGACAGCCGGTCTGGACCATATGATGATTCTTCTCGATCCATCGGAAGATCAAGCCTGGGAAGCTTTGCGGGATGTACTGGCGGAGGATATCCATTTAACGGTTCACCTGACCATCCATCCAAAGGATGTTCAACATATTAAATCAACTCTTGAAAAATTAAAACAAATGGGTGTCACCTCAATTTCTCTAAGCATATCCAATCCCTCATTGAAATCGGTACTTCAGGAAGTCCGTCAGAAAGTTACCGAACTTGAACTGCAACTGGTTTGGGACCTTCCAGTTCCATATTCAAACATGCACCCGGTTGCGTTGGAATTGGCTGAAGAGCCTGAAAGTGTTCCGGGCGCGGGCAACGCCTGGTTATATGTGGAACCGGACGGTGATGTCCTCCCTGCCCAGGGTGTTTTGGAATTTCTGGGAAATTTCCTTACGGATTCCTGGCAAAACATCTGGCAGCAGGCACAACACCAATGACCCAACATTCTGCAGCAGAGTGGCATAAACGCTATGTTCAACAATCCTCCTGGACGCGGGATCTCAAGCGGTATTTTTTCTCGCTAATAGGATTGGAAAAAGCAAACCGGGTGTTGGAGGTTGGCTGTGGGACAGGCGCCATTCTTATGGATATTCTTGATACAAACCCCTCCGGTTTATATGGATTGGATATCTCCCTGAAATATCTACGGCTGGCAGCCATGAATATTCCTGCCTGCAATCTCACCCACGGGGATGCACTGGTTCTGCCTTTCAAGTCCGGCAGCTTTGATGTAGTCCTATGCCATTTTTTCCTTTTATGGGTTGGGAAACCAGAAAAAGCACTTGCAGAAATGGTGCGCGTCACCCGACCTGGGGGGCATGTCATGGCATTAGCGGAACCGGATTACGG
>CALMHE010000092.1 GCA_937863865.1 uncultured Anaerolineaceae bacterium
CTTCAGAACATGCGGCGCGGTTACACCAATGCCGATTACCGCCGGCTGGTGGCGGAGCTGCGCCGGCGTATTCCCGGCGTTTCAATTGCCACGGATATCATCGTCGGCTTTCCCGGCGAAACTGGCGAACAATTTGAACAGACCCGTCAATTACTGGCGGATTTGAAGCTGGATGTGGCACACCTGGCGCGCTATTCCCCCCGCGAGGGCACCGTATCCGCCCGGCGGATGGAGGACGATGTCCCCCCCGCCGAGAAGATGCGCCGTTTCCGCGTCCTGGAGGAACTGCAGGAGGGGATTGTCAGCGAAATCCACGCCAGCCACCTGGGCAAAACCGTGGAGGTGCTGTTTGAGACGAAAGTCAAAAACCGCTGGCGGGGTCGCACGCCCACCAACAAGCTGGTCTTCGTGGAAACGGATGAGAACCTGCGGGGTCAAATCCGCCGGGTGAAAATCACCATCACCGGTCCCTGGTCGATGATCGGGGTTCTGGATGATTGATGAATAAAGAAGAATGTTCAAAAATTTGGGGGACTCCAGCATGATCAGCATTTTTAATTCATGACCATAAAAGTGTTCCCCGGAAACTGCCACGCGGTTGGACTCAACCGGGAACAACTTAAAGACTGAAAACGGGGAGTTGAAATCACCACTTCTGCGACGTACAATCACATTGGGGGAGGGAATGAAGCCATTTATTGTTTAAGGCATCTGGAGGAACAAATGAATACAAAGCGATGGTGGTTGGTGGGTCTGGCGGTGGTCATATTGCTGGCTGCGACTCTGATGTTCAGACCCGGTGGTGCCGCGGCGCAAAACATGGGTGGGGTGACCGTGCCCTACACCGGAAAGTTAACAACTGATGCGGGCGATGCGGTGTCTGACGGGGCGTACACGCTGCAATTCAGCCTGTATGCAGAAGCGGAAGGGGGGGATGCACTTTGGATGGAGATGCACAAGGATGTGACCGTGACCGGAGGAGCGTTCGCGGTGGTGCTGGGCAGCATCAACCCGCTGCCGAAGGAAATGCTGGGAGGGGCGACCCGCTGGCTGGAATTGGGTGTGCGCGGACCGGCGGACGTGGACATGGTAACCTTGACGCCGCGCCAGCAGATCAGCCCTGCACCTCAGGGCAACAACCCGGCGGTGGCTGCCACCTGTGCACATGATCACATGCTGGAAAATTGGACTGGTACTTCATCATCATTCGGTCTGAGTGTGACAAATTACGGTACAGGAGACGGTATCCGCGGCGAGAACTACTCGCCGATTTCCAATTATGCCGGAGTGTATGGTGTAAATTATTCAACGGGTCCGGGCGTATATGGAAGTGGTTATGGTGGAGGACCGGGCGTGGCGGGCTACAGCGATGGGCGCGGCGTGTATGGCTGGGGGGCGGATGGTGTGGTGGGTGAGAGCTCCACAGACAACATGAGCGGAGTGTACGGCAACAATCTTTCCACCGGTTCAGGCTACGGTGTCACCGGGCGCAGTGCCAACGGCTTTGGTGTTTTCGCCTGGGGAAATGATAATTCGTTGTTGGATTTAAAGGGTGACATCCTGTTGCAAGGGATCTTGGGCGAGATCTTTGCGACAGGCAGCGCTATGGATCTCTACACCAATGACGATATGTACATCGACCTCGACAATGACAACAACACCCCCTACAGTTCCTTCGAGATACTGAGGGGGGACGATTACGCTCTCTGGACCATTATGGAACCGAGCGGCGATGTGGTGGCATTGGGCAGCCAGGCGTCCGTGATGCAAACTACGGATCAGGGTCAGCGGTTGATGTACTCCGTGATGGGCACGGGAGTATGGCTGGAGGACGTGGGCTCAGCGGCGCTGGGCGGGGGCGGCGAAATGTTCATCGCTTTCGATGCCGTCTACGCCCAGGCGGCAATGCTGACCGCCGATTATCAGGTGTTCGTGACCGCCATCAGCGACCA
>CALMHE010000093.1 GCA_937863865.1 uncultured Anaerolineaceae bacterium
TACTTGGGAATATGCTTTATCTGTGGATTTTTGGGGATAATGTGGAAGACCGGATAGGGCACTTTTGGTATTTGGTGTTTTACTTAGCTGGTGGCGTTGTGGCAGCGTTCGCTCACGTAGCATTGAACCCCAACTCTGTAATACCCACGGTCGGTGCCAGTGGTGCCATTGCTGCTGTATTGGGAGCTTATCTCATTCTCTTCCCGCAGGTCAAAGTGCTTACATTTGTTCCCATTGGCTTTTTCCTCCGTCTGACGTTGCTGCCGGCTTCACTGCTGTTAGGCTTTTGGTTTGTGCTCCAGCTTTTCAACGGATTGCTCACTTTGGGCTTAGCAGATATGGGCGGGACGGCTTTTTGGGCTCATATTGGTGGGTTTGTGTTTGGTGTACTGATCGGTTGGCTGATTAACAAAGAACATTTAGGCCAGCCGGTAAAGCGTTGGGTTGAAGATTAATAGTTTGGTTTTAAAAATGTGCGACTTGTTTCTGATGGTTTACAGAGTGCGTAGCCAGCCCGTAGGGTATCACCCCAGAACAAAGGGTGCTCAATAGTGCAGGATGGATTCGCGAATTTGCCCCCACTTAAGCGCGTCCGCGATGCCTTGCTCGATAGGCAGCTCTGCTTTCCAACCGAGCAAGCGTTCAGCTTTATCGGCATTGGCATAAGCACCAGCCACATCGCCAGGTCGGGGCGGCATATGCTTTTGGGGAAGGGGATGTCCGGTTACAGTTTCAAATGCTTTTACCAGCTCACGAACCGTCACACCCCGACCCGTGCCCAGGTTAATTACCAGATAGCCATCAGAGGGATTCCCGGCGCGTTCAAAAACCTGGTCAAACTGGGTTAACGCCAGCACATGCGCCTGAGCCAAATCCCATACGTGAATATAATCACGGATGCCGGTTCCATCGCGGGTTTCCCATCCGGTTCCGGTGATTTGAAAAGCAGGGATTTTCCCCAATTCGGCTTCGACCATTTTTGCCACAACCAGCGTCGGATTGGGTACGTGAATACCCGAGCGCATTTTGGGGTCTGCGCCAATTGGATTGAAATAACGCAGGCTGATTCCTTTCATCCCGTAGGCACTGCAATACTCCCGTAAAATCATTTCCATCATGTATTTGGTTCTGGCATAAGGACTCAGGGGACACAATGGCGAATCTTCACGAACCATGAAGCCTGGCACATGATCATAAACGGATGCGGATGAGCTGAATACAATCCGTGGATGACCCAGTTCATGGAGGCTGTGGAACAACTCTATGGATTTTCCTACATTTTCACGGAAATATTCATACGGACGTTCGGTGGATTCAGGCACAACAATCAAAGCAGCACAATGCACCGTCGCCTGAATATCCGGGTGTTCCTGGAAGATTCTCTCCAGAACCGCACGGTCTGAAATATCGGCATGGTAGAAAATCCGACCCCGTGTGAATTCAACCCGACCGGTGATCAATGAATCGAGGATGATTGGTGTATAACCCTCGTCCTCCAATGCAGATGCAATTGTGCTTCCAATATAACCCGCGCCTCCTGTGATTAAGTACTTCATCGTTCACTCCTTGGATTTACTTTTGAAATCATATGGTGAGACGTTCTCACTTCCGGATGCACCCAGACCAACACCAGCAATGATAACAGATTGAAACCAATTGCAGCAATCACATTTGCTCCAAATCCAAGTTTATACAACGGCATGCCAATCAAGGCGCCAATTGCCCTTCCCAATGAGAAAAAAGCCAATGCCAGACCCATCAATGTAGCCCTGGCTTTTGGTAATATTTCGCTCAACAAAGGCAATGAACTGACCAGCGCAAACTCAAATGACAAATAGAACAATAACAAGCCTGTCATGGCAATCCATAACGAGTTCCTGCCAACGAGCATCACCAGGCAGGCAATTACATTGATCATCAGACCGGCTTGGATTGACCGTTCCTTGCCCAGACGATCAACAACCCATGCCGAGAAGCCCGCCCCGCTAAATTCAGCAATTCCAAGGATGACCGATGCCGCACCCAGGGCGGCAATTTTAAATTGAAATGCATCCTCGATCCATAATCCAAAAACCAGATTCACCGTTTCGTTTGCCACGGTAATTCCCAGGCAGAACCCTAAAGCAGCCAATGCCGCTGATGAGGTGGCAACATCTTTAAATGCTCCAAAAAAACCATCTGCGTGACCTCCATTACCCTGGTCATTCGGCAGTTGGAAAACAATAAAGATTGTTCCTACAAGAGCCAGCACTGCCATGATTGGAAAAACGATCTGCCACCCCAACCGGTTGATCAACCAGCCTACAATGGGAACCCCAACCACAAAACCCAGTGACCATGCCAGTTCTGTGATACCCATCAATCGCCCGCGTTCCTGGTAATGGGATCGGTCACCAATAAACGCCATCATGGCAGGAAGGAATATTTGCGCCCCAAGGGATGTCAGGCTGAGGGCAATGAAAAAAGTGATGTAGCCTGGATACAACCCCACCAAACCTGCTGAGAGAATAAACATGATCATGCCCAACAGCATGCAAAATTTTCGTCCGCGTGTATCCGCCAGCGGAGCCAGGAATGGACCTGCCACCCCAATCAGCGAACGCCCGGTGATCGCCAGAGAAATGGCTGATATATCAACACCCATGCCCCGGGCAAAAATGGAAAGAAAAGGATACACCATCCGATATGATGTATGGAACACTGTCCTGATGATGGTAAACAGCCAAATCTGTCTCATCAAACCCTGAATTGACTTGCCGTTCTCCATTTCATTCATTAATAAAATCCCAAATATAATTCAAACCTGCATCATTCCAGGTGTGGGTCATAAAATTGCCTGGTTCACTCTAAATATTAAAACGGATATTCAAAATATCACCGTCTTTGACGATGTATTCCTTGCCTTCCACCCGGAATTTACCATGCGCTTTGACTTCATTCATGCTACCGAACTCCATCAAGTCATCATATGGGACCACCTCCGCCCGGATGAAACCCTTCTGTAAATCCGTATGGACTTCACCGGCAGCTTCCGGCGCGGATGCCCCGCGGCTCACTGTCCAGGCGCGAACTTCGTCCTGTCCAACGGTAAAAAAGGATATCAAGCCCAACAATTCATAGGATAAACGGATCATGCGGTTCAGCGAGGGTTCTTCAATCCCATATTCTTCCAGGAACAGCTGCGCCTCATCCGGTGGGAGTTGAGCAATTTCCATCTCCAGCTTTGCCTGTAATGCCGCGAATGTACTCCTCTGGTGTTGATAAGGAATCTCGGGTGCCGGCTGCCCTTCAGAGAGATTAAGAACGATCAATACGGGCTTTAAGCTGAGAAAACCAAACCCCGCCAGTGTTTTTTCTTCATCGGGTGCAATTTCAAGATCGCGCAACGGGGTTTCTTTACTTAAGGCAACCTGGAAACGCTCAAACAAGGCTATTTCACGCTCAATCACCCCCCGATCGCGACCGCCCCCTTTTTTATGCTCCTCCGCCAGCCTCTCCAGCTTACGCTCAACTGCTATCAGATCGTTCAGGACAAATTCACTGTCCATGACCTGCACATCCCGGGCTGGATCAATGGTCATCATGGGGTGGATGATATTTTCATCTTCAAAACAACGCACCACATGAATAAATCCATCCACCTGGGTTAATTGGTTCAACAACACACCGGAAATCCCGTTTTTTCCAGCACTTCCATCCAATCCGGCAATATCGCTATAGGTTACTTTGGCATAGGTGGTTTTTTTCGGCATGAACATCGCTGATAATTTATCCACTCGTGGATCGGGCACTTCCACCACTGCGGTATGTACTTCAATCCTCCCGGAGGACATGCCAATCGGTTGACTGCCGCGGGTGAGAGCGTTAAACAAGGTTGTTTTGCCAGATTGAGGAAGACCAATAATTCCCAGTCGCATCGTATCTTGACCCTTTGTCAATATTTGGATATACTTGCACTACTCAATTTTTCCAGCCGAAGTGGCGGAACAGGCAGACGCGCACGACTCAAAATCGTGTTCCGTAAGGAGTGTGGGTTCGATTCCCACCTTCGGCACAATCCCCTGCAATGCAGGGGATTCTCGTTTTTATTGCTCCAAATTATACTCTGTTTCACGCCGACCTGACCTCAAGCCCGTTGACGCGCCATTAATGCCAGGTATAGGGCGACTGTTCCAGCAGCGGCTGCATTTAATGAATCCACCCTGCCGCGCATTGGCAGACGAATCAAAACATCACAGGAACGGGCAACCAGCGGGCGCATCCCCTCCCCTTCGTTCCCGACAACCAATGCAAGCGCTCCATCCAGGCGAACATCCTCAGCAGGTTGGGCATTCCGACCACCTTCCAACCCAACCACCCAGGCGCCGGCATCCTTGCATGCCGCGATGGCTTGTACTAGGTTCATCTGGGCTATTTTTAAATGTTCCGTAGCGCCGGAGGACGCGTGAACGACCGCCGGAGTCACACCGGCAGCTCGTGCCAGTGGTAGCACAACCCCATGGACGCCAACTGCTTCAGCTGACCGCAAAAGCGATCCCAGGTTTTGTGGATTTTGGATCATATCAAGGATGAGAACAAATAATGGCTCGGCATTCCCACGGGCGACCTCCAAAATATCCGGCAGGAAGCTGTATGGATACCCGCTTGATTCCAGCGCCACCCCCTGATGACTTTCCGGACCTTTCGCCAGTGAATCCAGTTGCTGCCGGTTGACGCGGCTCACGACCGCTTTCCTGTTTTCAGCCAGCTGAATTATTTCCCCCAGCCTGCCCTTCTCATCCAGACCGCGGGCAACCCACAACCGAAAGACCTGTCTATTGCCCGAGCGCAGAATTTCATAAACCGGGTTCCGACCGGTGATCCACTCTTTCATTTCATTCCCGCCTTCCGGGTTTCGTCAGGTAATTCAATGCAATATACGCCGGCACAAAATGAAACTTGTTTGTAGACTATACGCAATGATTTTTTCTGTAATTCCGGCACCATCCAGCTTGCGGTCCAATAAAATTCTTTCTCCCATTCGCTGCCGGCGATTTCCTCTGCCGCCTGCCAGTCCTGCAATGTTTCAAAGCCAATATCCCCGATGACCAACTTCCCGCCGGGTGCCAGCCGGTTATGCACCAGGTCCAGGATCAATTCCACTTTCTTTCCATCTTCAAAATGGTGAAATACATAGCCGGAGACAATTCGATCAAACCTCAGGTTTAATTCAGCCGGCCACTGCTGGCGCAGGTCATGGATAAGGAAATGCGCCTGCGGCAGCCGGGCGCGGGCTTTCTGAAGCATGGCTTGAGAAAAATCCGTGCCCCATAACCTGCAACCCAATGCATCAAACTTCCCTGCCAGCAAGCCGGTTCCGGTCCCGAAGGCTGCCGGACAACGCCCGCTTCAGCCGCTGATTGCTCTGGACGTGGCTGGCGCGATGCCCTGTTGGATGGTCAAGGGCTGCAC
>CALMHE010000094.1 GCA_937863865.1 uncultured Anaerolineaceae bacterium
GCAATGTGTCTGCCATGGGTTCGGTATATGCAAGGACTTCAGTTTTTGCATCTCCGGTCAGGGCTTTTCCTGGATTACAGCCTGCAAGTGAAAATGTGAATAGGATCACTGAGATAATTACCAACAGGTGTTTCATATCATCCTCCGTTCTGGTCCTAAATTTTATCGTATGTTTTTTGGTCCATTTTGTCAAGAGGTTGATTTGGCTGGATCGTTTATATATTGCGGGATTACCCGGATAATTACAATGGTTCGAACCGGGCTGTAAAGTGCCGCAGGAGTTCCGGAGCGTAGGTGATGCGGTAACCGCGCAGAGTTCCAGCCTTCTTGGACAAGGAACCCAGGGTATCAATCACATAGTCCATGTGGCTCTGGGTGTACACCCGGCGGGGAATTGCCAGCCGGACCAATTCCAGCTGTGGATAAACCATCTCACCCGTATCCGGATCGGGATGGGCAAACATGACCGAGCCAATTTCCACGCCGCGCACGGCTCCTTCCAGATAGAGTGCAGCTGACAGTGCCTGACCGGGAAACTCACCATGAGGAATGTGCGGCAACAGCCGTCCGGCATCCACATACACGGCATGTCCACCGGCTGGTTCGATGGTGGGCACTCCTACAGCATGCAGACCATCTGCCAGATAAGCGGTTTGACCCAGCCGGTATGCCAGGTAGGCTTCATCCATGCCCTCCCAGAGACCCACTGCCAGGGCATCCAGGTCACGTCCGGAAAGACCGCCATAGGTTACAAAACCTTCCCGCAGAATTAATTCATTGCATATTTGCTGGTAAAGATCAGCATTGCGGACAGCAAGGAACCCGCCCATATTAACAATGGCATCTTTTTTAGCGCTCATCCAGGCACCATCCACCAGTTTGAAAATCTCCTGGGCAATTTGCCAAACGGATTTATCCTGATATCCCGGTTCCCTTAACTTAATGAAGTAGGAATTTTCAGCAAAGCGGCAGGCATCGATGAAAAAGGGGATGCCAAATTCATGATATGTATCCGCCACTGCCCGCAGATTTTCCAGTGAAACCGGTTGACCACCCCCGGCGTTATTTGTGATGGTGATGCTGCCAAAAGGTATGTTCGCAGCCCCGGTTTTTTGAATGAAGCTCCGCAGTTTGGCAATATCCATGTTCCCCTTGAAGGGATGGTGGGCGGTGGGATCAAAGGCAATGTCAGCCACCAGATTGGTGGGATGACCGCCGCGGGCGCGGATGTTCCCGTCGGTGGTATCAAAATGCATGTTGGAAGGAACATACATGCCGGGCTTCACCAGCAGGCTGGTCAGGATGTTTTCAGCTGCCCGTCCCTGGTGGGTGGGAACAAAATGCTCAAATCCAAAAATCTTCTGCATGGCATCAGCCAGCCTCAGATAGGAGCGCGCGCCGGCATAGGATTCATCGCCAGTCATCATCGCCGCCCATTGATGTTGACTCATGGACCCTGTCCCGGAATCAGTCAGCAGGTCGATGAATACTTCCTCGGCGGGCAGAGCAAACAGGTTGTAACCGGCTTTTTGCATGGCTTCCATGCGTTTTTCCGGAGAAATCAGATGGATGGGTTCCACCATTTTAATGCGAAATGGTTCAGCAGGATGTTTCAGCATTCATTTCCTCCATTTTTTAACCAGTTTAGCACTGATATGAGTTGAAGGTTAGTGTCACGTTTCGTTGATTTGCCGCCAAGTGTCAATGATTGGGAGTGAATATCGATATAGTAATATATATTAAAATGTATTAATCTATATTATATTGAACACTAAATGAATATTACTTAATACCCACTTGACAATCCTTAATTAAGGATTACAATGGATTTATCCAACATCGGAGGAGAATATGGCTACTCAAGCATATCCAGTTACTGAAAAACAAAGTCTGCGACTCGTGGTTAATGGTGATTTGTTCTTGAGCTCATCAGATCAACCACAGGTTAAACTGTCCGTGGATGAACCCCGCGATCTTGTCGTCCGGTTGGAAGGCGAGTTGATTGACGTGGTCAGTCGGGATGACACTATTGTTGTGGTTCCTGAATTTCTTAATGTGGTCATCAGCACAATCTCGGGAGATTGTGATTTACGCGACTTGAAATCAGAAGTCAAGGTGGGTCAGGTGGGTGGTGATTTTACGGCTCAGCGATTGGAACAACTCAGCGTGGATGCCATCGGCGGGGATTGTGAAATCAAACAGATCTCCCAGGCAGTCCAAATCCATGCCGTGGGAGGTGATGTCATCGGGGTCGAATTGACCAACCCGTTAGCGCTGGATGGAGCCGGTGGAGATGTTGATCTGATTTCCATTCACCAGGATGTCTCGGTCAAGGCAGGGGGCGATATCAACCTGTCTCTGGTTGAAGGGGGTGGGCAGGTTGTTGATTTGCGTGCTGGAGGGGATGTGGCGGTTGGACTGCCTGAAGGTACGGGAGCCAAACTCGATTTAATCTCGAATTCCAGGGACATCATCATTCGTTGGGGTGGCGAACGTCAGAATGTTGAAAGCCACCGGGATACTCGAACCCTTGGCGATGGCAGTGTTCTCGTCCGGGTGGAGGCTGGTGGTGATATTGTAATTACTGACCAGCCCCGGGGAGATGATCGCTGGCAGCGTCCTTTTGACCGTCAGGAGGAACGCTGGCAGCGTGCGCAGCAGCGTGTGAGATCCTGGGAAAGAGCGATGGATGAGACCAACCGCAGAATAGCGCAAGCTTCGGAACGTGCCGCACGCCGGGCGGAGGAGGCAGCCCGCAGAGCTGAACAACGCGTTCAGGAAACGATGCGCAGGCTGGAACAAAGGAGACAAGGTTGGGTCGGTCAACCGGTCCCATTTGGAGAAGTTGAAGTAAAGCCCTCAAGCCGGGTGACGGATGACGAGCGTCGTCTTATTTTGCAAATGCTGGCAGATGGAAAAATAACAGCCGAGGAAGCCAATAAATTATTGCAAGCCCTGGAAAGTCTGGGCCAGTAAAGTTGAGGTGTCAAATGGAATTCTCCGATGAGCGGTTGATGATTTTAAAAAAAGTGGAACGGGGCGAGTTGACCCTCGAGGAGGCGGATTTTTTGTTACGCGCCCTCGAAACCCCCCAGCAGCAATTTACAGTAGATGAGCCGGAAGAGGTTGAACCAGTTGAATCCGTGGAATCAGTCGAAGTTTTCCCGGCGGAGACAACCAGGGCGACTGTTGATGAAATGGACATCCTGCCGGAACCCGATTCGGGGTTTGATGAGGCTCGCATGAAAAAATGGCGCTATTGGCGGAATATCCCATTATGGATTTCCGTGATTCTGACCATCCTGGGTGCCACCTGGATTTATTTGGGTTGGAAGGCTGCTGGATTTGGCTGGGGTTTCTTCCTGGCATGGATCCCGTTTCTCATGGGTGTGTGCGGCATTTTTCTTTTCTGGAATTCTAAATGGCTGCATGTTCGCGTCCGGCAAAAACCAGGCAGCAAACCTGCTGTGATTCGAATCAGCCTGCCCCTGCCATTGGGAGCTGGTTCCTGGATTTTTCATGCCATGGGGAACCGGATGGGGGATAAAATCAAGGGCGTTGATGTGGATGAAGTGATTTCAGCTGTTAATAGTAATGAACCCATTCACATCTGGGTGGATGATGAAGATGGTGAGCAGGTGGAGGTCTACATCGGTTAATCTCGTGACTAGAGATTATTCTCTTCATGAAGGCGGCTGTTTCCCCACAGCCGCCCTTTTTTTAATATAATAATCAAGGAGAAAGAGGATAAAATTGCACCGTTTCTTTACATCATTAGGTTCTATTGATAGAATAGACTAGCTTTCCAGAATATTGAATTCCGCCGGAATGACTCCCATCAGTTTGAGGTGAATAAATGTTAAGTGATTGGCTCTACATCGCCATATTCACAGGTATAACCTTATTCCTGCCTGGTGCGGCAATTTTTATTGCCGCCCTTCTTTCTCCCAAAAAACCGGACGTCATTAAAAACAGTACGTATGAATGTGGGATGGAGACCGTGGGGGAAGCCTGGATCCAATTCAAGGTTCAATATTATGTCTTCGGATTGATCTTCCTGGCATTTGATGTGGAAACGGTTTTTCTCTATCCTTTTGCAGTGGCATACAACCAGGTGGGCTTGTTTGCAGTCCTTGAAGCCATCCTGTTTATTGCGATCTTGTTGGGTGGTTTGATCTACGCCTGGCGCAAAGGCGCTCTGGAATGGGTGTAAATATTATGGAACGGGTTTCCGGGAGGTAATATGAGTTTTTGGCGTGATCCGGTCACTTTCCTGACCCAGTGGTTTGCCAGTTTACTGGCAGGGTGGGGGCTTGCACCCGGCTGGATTCAATTCGTCAGTTTTGTTATTGGTGGATTTATCCTGGCGACCGGTGCAATGTTGTTTGTGACCCTGCTGATCTGGGCGGAGCGCAAATTATTGGGGCGCATCCAGGACCGTTTTGGTCCCAATCGAGTGGGTCCCTGGGGAATATTTCAATCTTTTGCCGATATGCTCAAAATATTCATCAAGGAACATATTACTCCCGCAGGGGTGGATATTATTCCTTACAACCTCGCGCCAATCCTTTCCGTGGCAGCTGTATTAATGGTCTGGTCGGTCATTCCACTTTCAATTACATTTTACGGAGTGGATTTGAGTGTGGGTCTGCTTTATTTTGTTGCCGTGGGCGCGCTGGGTGAATTGGGGATCATCATGGCGGGTTGGGGCTCGAACAACAAATATGCCCTATTGGGCGCTTTTCGGGCTGTGGCACAGTTGATATCCTATGAAGTTCCCATGGTGGTT
>CALMHE010000095.1 GCA_937863865.1 uncultured Anaerolineaceae bacterium
ATTTACCATTACTCAATTATATTTCACATATCCGAGGACAAACTCGAATACTTCATCTGCGCTCATGCAATCGGAATTAATAACGACAGCATCCTCTGCAATTTTCAAGGGAGCCAGTTCACGGGTGGAATCAATATTATCCCGGCGCTTGAGTGATGCCAATATCTGTTCATAATCAGCGTCGCCATCCCGGTCAAGCGTTTCCTGATACCTGCGGCGGGCTCGTTCTTCGACTGAAGCATCCAAATAAATTTTTAACTCTGCATTTGGCAAAACAACGGTCCCAATATCCCTCCCCACCATGACAATTTTTCCCCGATTGGCAATCCTTCGCTGCTGTTCGGTCATCGCATTACGAACCCCGCTGTACATCGATGCCTGGGAGACATTAAGATCCACATCTGACTGCCGGATTTGCCAGGTGATGTCCTTTCCATCCATTAGAATATCTGCAGTACGACCATCCTGAGCAGAGGGAGGTCGCACGTCTATCTGAACAATTTCTGCCAACCTTGTCACTTCTTGTTCATTTTGAACAGACCCCAACCGTTCCAGTGCCGCCAGTGTGACAGCTCTGTACATTACTCCCGTGTCCAAATACACATAACCCAGGTATCTGGCTAAACGCTCACCGAGTGTGGATTTGCCGGAACTTGCCGGTCCATCAATTGCAATAATTTGTGGTAAATGCATTCTCTCTTCACACATGTTATTGATTAATTCCTGGCATAATGTCATTGCGTACCCAAATAATGATCGTTTCCTGTTCTGTTGGTATTTTCTGCAGGATCAGCCATTCCATCCATTGGTGAATCGTAAGGTCGTTCCATAACGGTATGGATGATAATATAAAATCCTGCCCCCTGTAGGAGGATCCTAAAGTAAGGTTTTCCTGAGACCCTGAAAGAACAATTGAGGGATGGCTTTCAACCGACAGGGAATTTAGGTGCTTGATTTGATTGAATGGATCCAGACTCCATCTCAAATTTGATGAAGGGATCCCAACAATCGCACCATCCACCCTAAATCTGTTACCTGTTGTCCATTCAGAAATATCGCCGATGGTTTGAGTTATTATTTTTTGGTCCTGTGGATAACCGGATTTCAACCAAATATTAGCTTCCGGATGATTTCCAAACCCCAAAGCGCGAATTCCTCCAGAGATGGTCATGATGCCTAGGATTATTACTGCTCCAATCACAAATCCCTTCAGTGCTGTCCTTCCTGACCACCCCCACCAGACCAAGCCAATAATAAATATTAATAAGATCCCCGAGGATACCATTTGAATAAATCGTTGTTGATTTTGTAATAATTCAACATTTGAATTGTACAGCCCCACCAAATTGAAGGCGATGATTACGGTCAGAATCACCATTATTATTGCCTGAATCCAAACCAGAGTTGGCTCTGTTTCCTTACCGATAATATTGTTTATTGCTAATGAAGCCAGCATACTCAAGGGTATGATTGCATAAGATAAATCAACAACCTGCCTTCCCGCTGGTAAAATCGCGAGGATCAACGCAACCAGAAGCCAGACAGCTAGTCGTTTATAATTTTTCTGTTTTTGAATAAATCCTTGAATAATTCCAATAATTCCCAACAAAACAAGTAAAGGTTCTGAAGAAACCAGAGCTATGAGCTGACGAATAACAGATACTCCCCCCGGTTGGGTTATTTTTTGAATGACCCCCTCAAAGGATGAAGCTATCCCGGCTAATCCCAGTGGGTGGATAAATAAAGTACTCCCAATTAATAGATACGAACCGAGACACCATAAACCTGTTTTAATCCAATTCGATCTGCCTGGATTGTTGATGAATGAAATTAGTCCATTCTCTTCACTCGTTCCTTTTTTAGGAAAAATGATTCCCGTCAACCAACCTGTTAATATTAATCCCAGCAAACCGAGCCAAAAACTCTCACCACTTAATAACGTCAAGGCAAACATGACACCAGCAGCTGCATATTTCCCCAAAACTAAAAATCCAAAAGAAAATAATAAACTTGAAATTCCCAGGGTTGTACCTGCATCCCATCTGGCAGAAGCCATCAATGCAGGTGATACCGCTATAAGAATTGACCAAACCAGACCCGTTCCTTTTCCCAGCTTTCCTTTAATGAATAACGGTAGAAAAACCAGGCAGGCTCCAGCTATGGCTGGTATTACTCTTGCCCAAAAATTTGTTTGTCGAAAAATGGAGAATAATATCCCAGTCAAAATCACATATGCTGGTTGTGAGCCTATGGATGTCAAATTACCCTGGGAAAAGTCTACGGCAGATATCGCATGGGTTGCATCCCAATCGGTCAATGGTACATCATTTACACCGACCAATCGAAAACCAAGGGCAAATATGAAAATTAGTAGGTAAAGCCAATCACCAAGAGGAATTTTATTTATTTTATCCATGTGTAACCTCAAGGAATGACCCTTCCTGATCCATCGTTCAATTCTGGAACTTCATAAATTGTGACGTTCTGCGTTTGATAAATTAATTTAAGATGGTCATGGAATTTAATATCATTCACTTTGTAAGTACTTCTTTCCAAAGGTCCAATATAAACATACTGAATGGAATATTGTTTCAGGATTCCTCTGGTTGTCCCCCAATCTCCAGTCTCATACAACACTTGCATATCTGCAGCGCGATTTCCTATTTCCTTGCTGCCCCCGCGCCATTGTCGCTCATGGTTATCCCACCCCAAGACAGTCGGTAATCCGGTATGAACAGATATCCGGGCATGCCCACTGCCGCTATAGGCGGGTCCAACTGCTTCAGCAATCACACCATACTCAACCTGATTTAACCATTTTATGGCAATGGCGTCATCTGGCAAATATCTGTCCAGAAAAACATCCCCATCCAGTGTCCAATCATCCGTTTTAAACGAATTGGTTCGTTCGGGGATCATAAATATGGGATACGCCAAGCTTATTATAAACAACAGTAGGCAAAGTACTTTTAATATTCCATTTATCCTGGGTCTAAAGGCATTCCATATTATCACGCTGGCATACGCAGCAGCCACACCCCAGAACAACCAAGCCTGATAATAAAATTTAAAAATGGTGTTCATCCGATTTCCAAATTGATCCAATAGATAAAAGAATTCCGGAAATAGAGTTAAGCCTGCACCTGCTAAAACCAATAGTAAAACAAATGGATTTGGAGATGGCAGTGATGGTTCATCCGTCATCTTTGGCTTGACATTCTCTTTTCGATTTATATAACCAGATAATAAACCCCATACCAATATCAATAAAATTACCAAAGTAATCCACGTTCCAGGTGATTCCAAGCGTCGTAAAAGAGATTCTTTTATCAATGAAATTCCATTCGGATCTCCGAATGTAAATCGTCTTGACCAGAGAATTAGTTTTTGGATTGGAGCCGATTCGCCCCAGTTTTTTCCCAGAAACCATTCCTCAAACCGGGTCACATTTACAGTCACCAATGCGATAAAAAAGGACAGTGCAGATAATCCCGTCAATATCCAGAATGTGAATAACCCGCCATCACGCAATATTTTCAGTTTCCAGTTATACCGGAGAAGATGCATCAACCATAATAGGATGGGAATTAATAATGTTCCGAACATTACCCAGAAGTGGATTCCCCGTGTTGCGTACACACCACTGGGTATAATACCTCCTGCTTGGGATGAGAATCCAACGAAAAATGGCAAATATAATAATATTCCCGCCAAACCAATCGAAAAACAAACACGCAGTAAATCGATAACCCAACGTGAATTCCAACCTTCATCCTTTATTTTTGTGAAGATAAATGCCAACCCAAAAATGCCGACATAGATTGGAAAATCCCAAATATTCAGGAACGCCATTCCTCCAAAAACAATTGCGGTTGTCCAGAAAAAAGGTTCCTTCATCCAAATCAAAATGTTTCGATTCGGGAGAGACTTATTTCTTCCATAATATAAGTTGAGAGCAATGGATATCGCCAATAAACCGAATGGTATTGCCAGTACATGGGGATGTAAATCCCCAAGCAAAAAAGAAAAGAATGGAAATTCATCAATGATTTCCACTGGCATCCCGCCGGCAGTATAATCCTGCAGCACTCGTGATGCCCGCCACCAGGTCCATCCACCGTTTGCCCGGGAGGGAATCCAACTTAGAGGAAGAGCTGGTGCCTGATTGAGGTCAACAATATCCAGCCATTTCCAAAATCCGGAAGTCCAGGTCCCATCTGGATTTTGTCGCCAAAAAATACCGCGACGGTGCAGCACCTCAAGAAATCCCTCAAAATTTGAAACGATGAGGACAAAAAACGGTCCCAGAAGTGACCATCCCACAGCTTTAGCCTGGATGACGACATCACTTATCCACCTGCGCTGGCGTTGAAACCATGCGTGAAGAAGGTTGAAAACCAATCCAAATGCAGCAATTCCTGATAATGCAAACCACATGGAAACCGCCAGGTTAAAAGTCACCCCACCCGGGGTACCGGCAACCCGCGAAATTAATGCCGCAAGTAGATATCCAAAATAATAATATGAAATGGCATAACCTGATAGCCATGGATCTGCAGGCGGGAAAGAAGGTGACCGGAGAATGGAATTGATAAATGCAAGCTCCATTGGTTTCTCAGTATATGCCACATCTGGATTTGCTGCCCTGATAAATGCCCAAAATGCAAACATAAATAAGAAAACAAGTTCAATGGTAATGATTAACTTATATTTTAAAGACAACCAATGCAGGAGTTCCTTCCAGGAATGCCGGCCAAGGATCAGGAAACTTATTATCAAAACCATGACTAAAGAAAAGAGGGCACTCCCCAGGTCGTTCTGTAGAATCCCCAACATATTGGTAATCCAAAATATATATCCCCACAATAACAATCCGAAAATTCTTGCCAGGGAAAACCCCCGGTCTGGTAGAAACTTTAATATTTTATAGACAGCAGGATAAGCACACAGCCCCACTACAATGCTGATCAAATACCAGGTCAAAAACGAGAGAATCATTATATTCCTTCCGGCATCCATTTTACCGTAGGAAAGTGAAAATGCCCCTCAGTGTCTGGTTCAAATTCCCAAACAACCGTAATTGCATCCAGGTTTAACACACCATAAATGTGCGGATATTCTCCTGCTCCGGGAACGGGATCCATCCTTACCTCGGACAATAATTTTTCGGGGTTGATTTCCAGTAATAACAGTTTGTTTTGACCTTTAAACCAGGTTTCGGCAACAGGAAGCACTTGATCTCTCAAGGAACAATGGATAAATCCTTCCGATGCCAATGTATCACTGGCATACTCACCCCGATCTATTGCTTTCAGGTATGAAGAAATTGGTGTGATATGAAAAAGTCTGCCGGTTATTTTTCCCATTATTTTTTCACCTGGTAAATCGTCGTTGCTTTATCCTGGTATACACGATCCCAAAGATCACCTTCCCAATTTTGGAATTTACCCATTCCCTCACCTGGATATAAAACCTGTTCCAATTGTCCAACGATTACATAAGACACATCATATTTCTGTAAAAATCCCGCCACAAAGGATTTATCAGTAGTGGAATAGAAGTTCGAAACCTCCTTGATACGATCGGTCACCCAGGTTGAAGGTGTCAATGCCCTTTGTTGAATTTGATGCCAGTCCCAACCGATCACAGTTGGCAAGCCGGTATAGATCGAGAATCGGCTTCCCCAGTGATACAAAGGAGCGTTTCCTTCCACAATGACCGGTGAACCATTTATATTCTGCTGCATCCATTTAATTGCGAGATAATCCTCGTTTAAATCCAGATCATAACCGGCTTCATTATAATGAGAAGTAGCCATATACATCATGCCATCGAGCGTATGTGGAGCCTCAATGTCCATCCGATCCCGGATTTTATCAACCGTGGCAAGATAAGGAAATAGCGCTGCGCTGCCAATCAGTAAAACAAAAATGGTCATCCAGGTACTTTGGAGACCCATCTTCCACTTTATACGGATATGAGGTATCAACCAAAACAGGCAGACTGCTGCGCTGATCCCCAGCATGGTCCAACCTTGTAAATAAAATTTAAAAACCGTATTCATCCGACCGATGTCACCTTGCAGGACAACAACTTCCACAACCAGTGTCAGTGTCGTTGCAAGAGTGATCAGGAATAATGTGAATCGTTTCCCATCCGGTTGATTGGGACGCAAAATCAAAACAAAAGAAAGCAGGATGATAAACACAGCCAGCCAAGCAATCTGAATACCCGGGTATTTCAATTCAAAGCGTAAATTTTCAGGTAAAAGTAGATTTGTTCCGCCGGCTTGAAGGAAAACAACCACCCCAAAAATCAGGATTGTAAAAACCAGGATGTAATTTTTATATAGTCGTAGTTTCGAAAGTGCTGAAAAAGGTGTATTTGCCAGCCAATCCACCATTTCATGGATTAACCATGTGACTATGATAAACAGGAACAAGCCCCAATGTGTGATATACGACCAGAATGGGGAGTGCTCGCCTTCCCATAATCGTATGCTTGTATATCCCTGACCATACCAATGCGAAAATGGTGCATAGAACAATAATGCCAATGCAATGAACAATCCCAGGCTGCCTAAAAGCAGCAGGGTGGTTCTCCAATTTCGTCGCACTTTCATTTCAGATTGTTCTTTTTCAACGAGATAATAACGAATTCCGGTATATAGAAGGGTCACCACCGCCAAACCGAGGTAAGTGGGAAAATCCCAAGTATTGGTTGGACGTAATGCCCCAATTACAATTGCGCCAAAACTAATCGTCCATATCCAGCTCAACCACTTCCCGTTTTGAAGAAATGATCCCCTTTCCATCAGTATGGAAAACGCCCAGGCAATCGCCAGAATGGTTATTGGCAGGGCAATCAGGTGCGCATGCATGTCAGCATAAAGGAATGTAAATGCCGGAAATTCTGTAATCGTATCACCCGGTAATGCCCTGGATGGGATCCAATACCATTCCCCCCAACCATACGGGAATTTTACGCCGCTAAAATATTGTCCCAACCCGCCGATGGTCCATTCCATCCGTTGAAGGAAGTTGGCTCCTTCAATGATCCCGCCAGGAGCAACCAATCGTTGCAATCCATACCAGATCATCCTGACGGTTCCTAAATTACCTAAAATCAATACACAGACTGCTCCAGCCAACCCCACCCAGATTAGTGTCCAATCTTGTATCCAGGAGCGATCTTTTTTTCCTTTTTCTTCCTGGGTCGATTCATTTTTCAACCATATGGAATTTTTCCTTGTCACGGACGAATAAATACTGATCGCAATTCCAAAGGCACCCATGGCTTCAAAGCTGAACCAGGTCGGAAGGATCAGGTTATATGCGATTGATGGAACAATACCCAACCATTTAACTAAAACACCGACGATCACAAAACCATAGTAATAATAATTTATGTAACCACCGGAAAACCAGGGATCATAAGGCGGAAAACTGGTACTCTTCAGAATTGCATTAAAATATGCAAAATCCATGGGCTTTTCACCACCCTTGAAAGGATGCCATAAATCCGGATTTCCGAGTCGTACCAACAGGAATGAACCCAGGAATAAAATGGATGCTATTTCAATTATTACAAAATATTTCCACCTGGTTCTAAATTCATCAACGATCTCACGCCAGTGAATTATTGTCACAATCAAGCTGACAGCTAAAATTATTAATAAGGCAATGGAAATTGTTAATTTTGAAAAAGTTAATCCAACTGAAGCAGCCAGCCAAACCATGAATGCCAGAATGATTAATCCTGACAGCTTAGCAAATGTATACCCCCGGTCAGCCAAACCCTTCATGGCTACGCGCAATAATGGATAAACAATCCATCCCAAATCTGTACTCGCCAGGTACCAAACACTCAAGCTCTATCCAGGATGGCGATTAATCATCGAGTTTATGTCAAATAAATCATTCCAGGTTCCCCCGCTCTGTTGTTCCTCCAACTGATTTTCAGGCAGTGTTAAAGTTGCAGGTCCTGGTCCTATTTGCCCGCCGGTTGTTGAGAGCACACTTGATCGATATTTGCTCGCCTCCCTGGGAGTCAAATGAATCACTTTACTAAGATCGACACTATCCAATTTCGCCTGTATTGTTGCTGAATGATATCCATCCGTCTTTTTAAATATCATCACCTTGGGATGGTCATATAC
>CALMHE010000096.1 GCA_937863865.1 uncultured Anaerolineaceae bacterium
TATCAATGATTGGCTGACCGGGGCGGGTAAATGGTGCCAACAGGGCGCGGTTAAGCCCCCAGATGCCAAATGCAATAAAAAAAATGCCGGATCCGCCAAAAATCAGGGCGCGTAAAGGACGCGCAAGAAAACGTAATGACAGATAAGATAACGCCGGAAGCCACCAGGTTTCAGGTGCATTCCGGTACACATCCAGGACAAGTACGGCAAAACCCAAGCCAAGCAGGGTTGTTCCCATCAGGATTAAAACAAGCCAACGCTTGACACCCAGGCCCGGCAGGAGCCAGCGCATTTTTTGGATGATCCATTGAAACAGTTTTCGAAACCAGCCGCTATTTCGCATTGAACAGATAATACACGCATTCCGGATGTACGTCAACGGATGAATAATACCCATCCAGGTCCTGACCTGTTTTTTCTGCATGCATCCGGGAGATTCACAGGAAAAATTAAAAAATCGGTATGCTATAATTAGCCCAAAATGAGCGATTATTATATTGTTTCCGATGTGGGTGGCACCCGGATGCGGGTGGCTGTTTTTGAGGTGGGAAGCATTGCCCCATCCCGTCATGAAGTGATCTCAACCCACAGCCCCGGTCAGACACCGCTGAAACGCCTGCTGGAATTGATAATCAAAATCCAACCGACGGGTGGAAAGTTGCGGGCGATTGCTGTTGCCGCACCAGCTGTGCTGGATCCGCGTACGGGTTTTATTTACGATGCAACCAATGTGCAGGGTTGGGTGAATATCCCCCTGGCGGATATTTTGACCTCAGAGTTTAACGCTCCGGCTCTGGTCGGGAATGATGCGAATCTGGCGGCATTGGGCGAATGGCGCTTTGGCGCCGGGAAGGGACATCACGACCTGATTTATCTGACGGTCAGTACCGGAATTGGCGGGGGAGTCATCATGGATGACCGGCTTTTGCTGGGTTCACGCGGGCTGGCAACCGAATTGGGACATATCACAGTGGAGCATGAAGGTCCCGTTTGTGGTTGTGGTCAACGCGGTCACCTGGAAGCAGTGGCTTCCGGTCCAGCCATGGTTAACTGGGTGCTGGAACAACGCCGGAACGGGGTTGACTCGATCCTGCCTTTACAGCCCGTACCGACTGCCCGGGACATCAGCTGGGCGGCTGGACAGGGTGACAGCCTGTCACGGGAAGCCTTGGTGCGTACTGGCAGATATGTGGGTCGTGCCGTGGCGGATTTTCTTCATATATTCAATCCCTCAATTGTGATCATCGGCGGTGGTGTTTCCTTCAGCGGTCCATTGTTTTGGGATACCCTTTTGCAGACTGCCCGTTCATCCGTCATGACGCCGGCATACCTGGATGGTCTGGTGATCACGCATGCCGCCCTGGGCGATGATGTCGGGTTAATGGGAGCCTATACCCTGGCTTCGATGACCTATCCGGTGGAATTGACCGAAAAACGATTGGATGGTTAACCCATTCCGGAATTCTGACAGGCAGCAGGTGAAAGGGGGATGAAAAGCCATTACTGAGCCATGGGGGTAATGTTATAATTGTTTTTGTCTGACGATTGGGGATAACTCTTCCCTTAATAAATTCCAAATAATCAAATCAGGAGGTTATGGTATGCAGCCCCTACAATTACCAGGGCCAGTTGCTCGCACGATTATCGAACGTGATAAAAAAGTGATATCACCATCCTATCCGCGTGGTTATCCCTTTGTAATGGATCATGGCAAGGGTGTGGAAGTCTGGGATGTGGACGGAAACCGCTTTTTGGATTTTGCTGCTGGAATTGCGGTAGTCGCTACGGGACACAGCCATCCGCGGGTGGTGAAAGCAATTCAGGACCAGGCGGAAAAATTTATCCACATTTCTTCTGATTTCTATCATGAAAATTGGGTCCGATTTGGAGAGTATCTGGACCGGCTGGCTCCATTTAAGGAAGATGCAGTCAGCTTTATGACCAATTCGGGTGCAGAAAGTGTGGAAGCTGCCATTAAATTAGCCCGGTTCCACACCAAACGTCCGCAGTTCATCGGCTTTTTTGGCGGTTTTCATGGACGCACCATTGGTGCGGTGACCTTCACTGCCAGCAAACCCGGTTATCATCGCGGTTTCTTCCCGCTGATGAGCGGAGTAAACCATGTGCCCTACCCCGATTGCTACCGCCCCATCCTGATCAGCCGACCTGGCGAGGATTATGGTGAGACGGTGGTGCGCTATATTGAAGAAGAAATTTTCGTGCGCATAGCTCCGGCTGATGAAATCGCCGGCGTTTTAGTGGAACCGATTCAAGGTGAGGGCGGTTACATTGTCCCTCCGGCGAGCTTCTTCCCGGCATTGCGCCGTTTGTGCGACAAGCATGGAATTTTATTGATTGCTGACGAAGTCCAGGCAGGAGTGGGACGGACCGGTAAAATGTGGTCGATTGAAAACTTTGGCGTGGAACCGGATATCATCACCACCGCCAAAGGCATAGCTTCCGGATTCCCGCTGGGTGCCATGGTGGCGCGCAAGAGTGTCATGACCTGGCCGAAAGGTTCACATGGCAATACCTATGGCGGCAACCCGATGGGCTGTGCGGCTGCCCTGGCGACACTTTCCCTTGTGGAAGATGAATATATGAAGAATGCTTCCGAGGTGGGCAGCTACGCATTGGGCAGGCTGGAGACCATGATGGCGAAACACCCCTCCATCGGGGATGTGCGCGGAATCGGGATGATGATCGGTGTGGATTTTGTCAAGGATCCTGACACCCGGCAGCCTGACGCCAAACTGCGTGATGCCGTGGTTGATTATGCTTTTGAACGCGGCTTGCTGACCCTGGGCTGCGGCAAGAGCGTCATCCGCATCACCCCGCCGCTTTCCACCAGCAAATCCGAGGTGGATGAAGCCATGCTCATCCTGGATGAAGCGATTAGTCTTTCGGAAAAAGCGCACCAGCTTATCTAAGCACAACTTTGGATGAAAACTCCGGCGCGGCTTTTGTAAAAGCCGCGCCGGAGTTTTCATCCAAAGTTGTGCTTAGATAAGCTGGTGCGCTTTTTCCGAAAGACTAATCGCTTCATCC
>CALMHE010000097.1 GCA_937863865.1 uncultured Anaerolineaceae bacterium
TTGGCTACGGTGACCCGGCACACCCCCATGCGGTCACCCATATCAACGCAGAGTTGAAGTACGCGTACGATGCCAACGGCAACCAGGTTGGGCGGGCGTCGGACAGTCTGATCTACGATGCTGAAAACCGGCTGATCCAGGTGAAAAAGGGGGAGACGGTACTTGCCACCTTCGTGTACAATGGAGATGGTGAGCGAGTGAAGAGCATCCTGGGCGGCACCACCACCGCCTTTGTGGGCAACCACCTGGAGTGGACAGGCAGCATCGGCACGATGAAGAAGTACTACTACGCCGGTTCCCAGCGGGTGGCGGTGCAGAACGGCATGCTGGCGCCGCCCAACTACCTGCTGGGCGACCATTTGGGCAGCACCAGTGTAACGACGAACAGTGCAGGCAATTTGGTGGCAGAGATGTTGTACAAACCGTTTGGAGAAGTGCGGTATACCAGCGGCACCACCCCCACCCAATACACTTACACCGGGCAGTACTCGAACATGGCGGAGATTGGGCTGATGTACTACAACGCCCGCTGGTATGACCCTTATCTTAACCGCTGGGTGCAGCCTGATAGTATTATACCGGATCCAGGGAATTCACAAGACTGGAATCGCTACTCCTATGTACGGGATAACCCCCTGAAATATACGGATCCGACGGGACATTGGGCATGTGGAGATTATTATGATACGGGTTGCGTAGAAACGTTCGCTGAGGCTGGTGCAATGATGCGCTCAACGGGTATGAATGCATTGGCAGGTGGAAAAACAACTTTGCCAATCGTAGCCCGAAAAGATTGGGGGCAATACGCACCGGGTGACAATCCGGGTAATTTTTCAGATGAATATAGAGAAACCTACGATCCTAACAATGAGTTCGGCGGTTACTACGAATACCCAGGAGATTTGGCTGATACCCTTGATACTGTAGTTATTCATCATGTCGGAGGAGGAAATAACCAGGGGAATGATCCTCGCGCCATTGAGACAACCCATATGGTTGATCAAGGACTTTATGATGTATCATATCATTATATTGTTGGGTTTGATGGAGTAATTTACGAGGGGCGTAATATCGGTGCTCGAGGGGCACATGTTCTTGGCGGGAATACCGGTAAAATCGGAGTTGTTTTACTTGGCAACTTTAATATTATCAGCCCTATGCAAGATCAGCTTGATGCTACCGTTGGGTTATTGCTGCTTTTGGAAGCTGTTTATGATATAGATATCATCGGTGGGCATAGTGTGTTTAACCCGACAGATTGTCCTGGAGTAAATTTTCCGCAGGATGCAATTCTTCAGTGGGGAGCATACATGAAATGAAAAAGATATTATTGATTATTTTAATAACACTATGGATTGTTGTGTTTTGCCTGACGGCATGTGAATATTCTGATCGCGGCATGATAAACCCTACTGATACAAGAATATTGTTAACAGGTGTTGTAGTTACAAATGAAGTAGGTATCTCGACGATTACTCAAACTCAGCTCATTCCAAAAACATCAACGATTACTCAGAAACTTATTCAAACACCAACAATTTCCCCGCACCAGAAAAGTATTGCTGAAA
>CALMHE010000098.1 GCA_937863865.1 uncultured Anaerolineaceae bacterium
GTTTCACATCACCGCTGCGCCAAAGAAACGCCTGCGCCGGAACGATTTCATTGCATGCCGGGCAGGGCGTGTTATAGAGTGAACGTAAATGAACCTCCAACCGTTCATCACCACGGCGGGTGGAGGCAATTTCTGCAATGACGGATTGAAAACTCATTTCCACGGGAGCCGAAGCCAGGACTTCCAACATCAGGGTCAGGATGGGGTTGTTGCTCGCCACCAGCACGCGGAATCCCTGACTGGCAGCTTCCAAAGCCAGCCTCGGATGGGCTCCCAGTGGATCCAGCAGCCAGCTGCCGGGCGGAAAGGAGGCGCGCGCCCAGCTGCCAGCCATGTCAGCCGGCAGGGGCGGCAGGTATCGTTGAAGCGGGATCGCCCCTTCAAAATTATTGCCGACCTGGAAGGGGATGGAAAGGTTGACCATTCATATTCATTATATGGATATATTGAAATTGGGCAACCGGGCTGGTGAATGATTTCCATTGACTGGTTGGCGGGGTTTCTGCCCTTTATGAATGAATGACGGTATAATGATTTTCATTACCTTTGCATCGGAGAATCATGAGTTTTGATATTTTTTCCGAGGATTCGACCCCGGAAGACCGGATTGAACCGGAATACACAACCCTGAAGGATCAAGCCCGCGAACACCTGCGAACCATCTGGCAGGCGTTCCGCTACCTTGGATTGCGGTTTTTATTGATTGCCGGGACGATCTTTATGGGGGTGTTTCTCACGGTTGTCTTGATCAATCGTCCAGTTGATATGGGGATTCGCGTCATCCCGCCCCAGCTGGAAAGCAACCTGGAAAGCCAGATTGCGCGCTACGTCCAGATGAATAAATATGAGGATGAAGAAGCCTACTTCTCCATGACCAGGGAGGAACAGCTCAAGTTTGACGAGGTTCTTACGCGCGTGATAAGTGAGGAACAGGGGTTGAACCTGCCTTACATCCAGCGGCACCTCCTTTGGACATGGAAAGCCTTGAAGCTGGATTGGGGGGTGTTGAAGGAAGTCAATGTGCGTCCCACGGCGACTTATGGATACGGCAGAAATTATGTAAATTTAAATGAAGCTGTTTTGCAGTATTTGAACCACACCCTGTTATTGGCGGGTACAGCCAACCTGCTGATTTTTTTGCTGGGAATTCCAATCGCCCTGAAGCTGGCACGCCATTATGGCTCCTGGGTTGACCGCTTGATGACGGTGCTTTCCCCCATTTCATCCATTCCCAGCTGGGTGATTGGCTTGTTGTTAATCGGAATTTTTGCCGTGGAATTGCGCTTGCTGCCGGCGGGCGGGATGTATGACACGATTCCGGCAGTGGACAAGTGGGATAAAACCCTGATGGTCGTCAGACACATGATTCTACCGGTGGCTGCCATCTTCCTCAGCCTGTTCTTCCAGCTTGTCTATTCCTGGCGGACATTTTTTGTCATCTTTGCCGAGGAGGATTATGTGGATCTCGGCAGGGCAGTTGGTCTGCCGCAAGGCAAGCTTGAGCGCAAGTACATCCTCAGACCCACCCTTTCGTATGTGATTACCAGTTTCTCACTCATGCTGATTTCCTTCTGGCAGATGATGCTTGCACTGGAGGTGGTGTTTAATTGGCCGGGGATTGGCTGGCTGTACATCAATGTGGGGCTGCCGAATTTCTGGGGGGAAAGCATCCGACGGTTCTGGGATCGCATCTGGTATACGCCCGGTGCTCTGGGCGGCGCAATCTGGGCCGGTA
>CALMHE010000099.1 GCA_937863865.1 uncultured Anaerolineaceae bacterium
GTACCACAGCATACTCAGCATGTACTGCATATCCTCCGCCGGCACATGCCACGCGGTCGCCAGGGGCAAACCCCCGTATACCATCGCCCACCGCAACAATTATTCCAGCAGAGGAATATCCAAGAGTCATGGGTTGATCCAACCGGTTGAACGCGGCTTCCAAAGCGGTTAAAACACCTTCGCGCCGGGCTTTATCCGCCATTTGACGTACCAGATCCGGTCGCGAGCGAGCTTTCCCCACCAGGCTTCTCGCAGCGAATTCCACAACCATGCGTTCCGTTCCAGCAGAAACCAGTGAGGCTATCGTGCGGACCAAAACCATCCCCTTCCGGACAGCCGGTACAGGTACATCCACAATCATTGTTTTTCCATCCCGCATATTTTGCAATAACTGTTTCAAGGGTTTACCTCATTGTTAAGTCGATAATTTTGATTATACAGCATCCAAACGCAAACAAAAAAGAGGAGTGGTTCTGCCTGAAGAACCACCCCTCTGAATGCCTCAATCCAAAGGAATTACTTGGCGAATTCGATCGCCCGCATTTCCCGAATAACAGTGACTTTAATCTGACCAGGATATTGCATGGTCTCTTCAATCTTTTTAGCAATATCGCGCGCCAGTCGAACTGCAGCGAGATCGTCCACATCATCCGGTCGGACAATGATGCGCACCTCACGTCCTGCTTGAATGGCATAGCTTTGCTGGACACCCTTGAACGAAGTGGCTATTTCCTCCAAAGCTCGCAGACGCTTGATGTATTGCTCAAGATCTTCCCGCCGGGCACCGGGTCGGGCACCGGAAATTGCATCAGCAGCTTCAGCAATAACAGCTTCCACACTTTCCTGCTCCACCTCGTGATGATGGGCAGCAATCGCATTGACAACCCGAGGATTAATACCATAACGCCGGGTAAATTCAGCGCCTATCTGGGCATGCGTGCCTTCCGTATTATGATCCATGGCTTTTCCAATATCGTGTAACAAGCCAGCCTGACGGGAAGCATCCACATCTGCGCCAAGATCTGCGGCAATCAAAGCTGCCAGTTTGGCGACTTCCACAGCATGTGCAAGTTGATTTTGCCCATAAGAAGTCCGGTATTTAAGCCGTCCAAGCATCCGGGTTACTTCAGGGTGTAAAGCTCCCACTCCAGCTTCATAAACAGCCTGTTCACCAGCCTGGATGATATCCTTTTCCACATCGCGTTGTTCTTCCGCCAAGATTTTTTCGATGTGGGCTGGATGAATCCGTCCATCCACAATCAGGCGTTCCAAAGTTCGTCTGGCTATTTCCCTTCGGATTGGATCAAAACAGGATATGGTAACTGCTTCCGGGGTATCATCGACGATTACATCCACACCGGCTGCCTGTTCAAACGCCCGAATGTTGCGCCCATTTCGACCTACAATCCGCCCTTTCATTTCCTCATTGGGAAGGCTGACAACAGATGTGGAGACCGCGGCCACATGATCGGATGCGACCCGCTGGATGGCATCCGAAATGATGACGCGGGCGCGCTTCTCTCCCTCCGTCCGGGCTTCCGATTCAACCTGACGGATGATCCTTGCCATGTCGTTGCGGGCTTCTTTTTCAGCTTCTGCCAAAAGCTGGCTGCGCGCTTCCTCAACCGACATCTGGGCAATTTTCTGTAATTCAGTAAGATGTTGACTTGCCATTTTTTCAACTTCATTGGTCCGTTTATCCAGAGCACTCTGGCGTTTATTCAAGGACTGTTCCCGCAGCTCCATGCGTTCCACCCGGTGATCAAGTTCTGCCCGGCGTTTTTGCAACCTTTCCTCTTCCCGACCCAGATCCCCCCTTCGCCGGGCAATTTCTGTTTCAGCTTCTTCCAATACCTTTAAGGCTTTATCGCGGCCTTCCAGCTCGATGGTTTTGGATTGTTCATTAGCCAGGGCAATAATGTTGTCCGATTTTTCCTGTTGTTCCTTTCGAAATTTATCAGCCAGGTGACGGGTTAAAAAATAAGTTACCGCCACAGTGATTGCTGCCGCAACCACCAGAACAATAAATATAAAAAGTAAATTCCCATTATCCATATTCATTCATCCTCATCTTTTTCATTTTCTGGATGGGATTCATTGTTGAAATGAAAACCCTGCCATACCTGCCGGACAACGGATTGGACAGTCTCATAGCCAAATCCACGTCGGGCGAGATGACCCGTCAGTTTTGTTCGGAATGTAATCCAATCCAAACCTGTTAAACGACCGGCATACTTAACTGCCGCCTGGTATGCCAGTTCAGAGTCTTGTTTTCCTTCTTTCAATGCTCCCTGTATGTAATCATCTTCAACCCCCATACGTTTAAGTTCAACTGCCATCATCCGGTGGCTTCGTGGACGAAAAGTGGTCCGGTTCTCAACCCAAAGGCGGGCAAACTCAGAATCATTGACCAGAGATGATTGCTCCAATCGTTTGATCACTCCCACAATGATCGAGCGATCAAAACCCTGGCGTTCCAACCTTTGCTGAATTTCCCAACGCGTACGCGGGCGAATACCCAGCAAGCGGAGTGCCGCCTGGTATGCCACCTCGAGAGTATCTTCTGATTGTAGGGATGCAATTTTCTCATCAGTCAATTCCTGCCCCACATTCAACCAGGCAGCAACCACCCGCGCCAATCCGAATGCAAACTCTCCATCCAGGTATACATTCACCCGGTTGGGATTTCGCACCTGAGCCTTGAGAGCAGTTATCTTTCGCGCCAATTCATGCCAACCAACATCACAATATATCTGGCGTTGGCACTACAACACTGCACTCGTTGGATGTGTTCTAAAGCCCTGATTCAATCAGATTGATGGATGCTCAGAAGCCTTCCATGTGTAAAATTATCCAAGGATGTGTGAGGACTTTCTTCAATGGTGTTGCATGGTACACCAGCAAGTATAAATAAATAATGCATCAGATATTTTCCATTCATCGTCACCATGCTTGTGAATAACCAAATACCATCCTTCAAGGATCGACGGGTACACAAAACTCCCCATAGGGAGAGGTAACACTCCAAAAATCATGCAATGCTGTGCTCCACCCACCTTTGCAATCCGATATCATGGATTGCTTATAATGGAGATCGCCAGCAATAATTCATCTATATTATACATGAATTATTCATTATGAGAAAGGTTTGTAAGTTTATACCGGGTTTTTGTGCAGCAGACCACGTAAATTATAAAGAGTCATTCAACTCCATCTTTCATTTTCCAGCATCCATTCAGAAAGATAATCAAATGAGGTTTAAAATTCAAGCAAAAAGAGAATATCTTCCAGAGCAGCAGTAAACATTTCATCCATCACATCAGGATCAGCCTGATATAAACCGCCAAAAGAACCATCTTGATAAATTTCACGTGACTCCACCGCCCCTGGTAAACCCTTATACACCGGGAAAGGTTTCTCCCCATCCGGTAATTCAGAAACAATGGTATATGGAAATGCCTCCAACCAGTTGGCATGAGATGGAGTCAAGTCATGCTTCTTTGCCACTTCCAAAACACTGTTGGATATCCACCATGAATACCAATGGACTTTCATTCCAGACAGTTTGTTTTGCAATTCCACCAAACGACTGCGGGCTGGGTCATTACCCCCATGACCGTTTAAAACCAGGAATTGCCGGAAACCCGCTCCGTACAGGGAGGTTGTTAGATCTTCAACCACCTCGAGGTAGGTTGATGAACGCAGACTGATGGTTCCAGGATAGGTAAGAAAATAAGGTGAAATCCCAAAATTGAGTACCGGTGCAACCAACACCCCGGTTTGTTCGGATGCCGCATCTGCCAATGCCATCGGGATTTTTGAATCAGAAAGTAAACTCAGGTAGCCATGCTGTTCACATGCACCCAGGACAATCATTATCCGGGTATCGGTTTGTAAATATTTCTCAACATCCATCCAAT
>CALMHE010000100.1 GCA_937863865.1 uncultured Anaerolineaceae bacterium
CTCCGTATATGCGTTGGATGTGGCATCCGGTGATGAGCGCTGGAAAAAAGATCTGGGTGCTGCGATTGTCTTTACCCCGACATTGAGTGATGATGGCGTTCTCTATCTGGTCACACTGGCAAGGGAGATCATTGCTCTGAACACTTCAGGTGAAATTCTCTGGAATCAGAAGGTGGAAAATATGGTTTGGAGTCAGCCTGTAGTCCGGGATGATTTCATATATTTCAGCGACACCACGGGAATTGTATATGCGGCACAAACCAGTGATGGTGTCATCCAATGGAACCTTTCCATTGGCGGTGATGCCAAAACAGCCTCACTGGGCATACCGGCAGCCATGGATGATTTCATTATTTTTGGGTTGGAAAATGGCGAACTGGTCGCAGTCAGTTACAGTGGTGAACGTCTTTGGACGCGGTCAGTGAATGGCAGCCTGTACAGTGGTCCAGTCGTTACCGGTGACAAACTATTAGTGGGTGTCACGCAGGGCGAAAACCTGGTTATCTCGTATGATGTCAATGGAAATCAGAGCTGGGCTTTCAAGCCAGCCAAATAAAGGCAGGAAAACACCATGTGGGATTCATTAATTATCACCCCTTTTATCAATGCCCTGTTGTTTATTTATAACATTGTAGGGCAAAATTTTGGCATCGCCATCATTTTATTCACGCTTTTGATCCGTTTGATTACCCATCCTTTGATGGCGAAGCAAATTAAGGGATCACAGGCGATGCAGGAGATGCAGAATGATCCGGAATGGCAGGCGATCCAGAAAAAATACAAGGATAACAAGGAAAAACTGGCAGCTGAACAGATGCGTTTCTACAAGGAACGTAAAATCAGTCCTTTTGCTTCCTGTCTGCCAACCTTAATTCAATTTCCAATCATTATTGGTTTATACCAGGCAGTCATTCGATCCATGGCGAGCACGCCTATCGAACTTCTCAACCTTACCAGACAGATCTACCCGGCACTGTTGAAAGTGGAATCACTGATTCCATTAAACAGCCGCTTTTTGTGGATGGATTTGGGTCAGCCGGAACGGTTGTATATCCCAGGGCTTTCCTTTGGAATCCCGATTCTTGTGATCATTGTGGTTGTCACCACATACATGCAATCCAAGCTCATTACACCACCATCCACCAATCCAGGTGACCAAACGGCGCAGTTTAGCAAAATGATGAACTGGTATATGCCGATATTCATGGGATACCTTGCCTGGACACTGGCATCTGGTTTGGCGCTGTACTTTGTTGCATCCAACCTGATTGGTATTGGACAGTATGCACTTTTAGGAAAGATAAATTGGGCAAATTTAAATCCTTTCCAGAAACCAACACCTCCACCGGCAGGCGGCAAGGATGCAAAAGCTGGAACTGCAACCAGGCAGGATCAACCGAAAAAAACTGAAGTGGAAAAATTACCTTCTGCTTCTAAATTTGCGAGTTCAACCTCGACAAGTGATGCCCGAAAACCGAAAAAATATAATGCGCCGAAAAAACGAATCAAGAAAAAGAAATAAAGACAGAAATCGAGGCAAAGATGAGTCAGGAAAAAACCGTATTGGAGATTATAGCAGCGAATGTTGAAGAAGCAACCGCCAAGGGATTAAGACAACTCGGCTTGCCTGCAGAAGCAGTGGAAGTTGAAGTAATGGATCCCGGTAGCCGCGGATTTTTAGGTTTGGGTGGACGTCAAGCCCGCATACGGCTGGTGATTAAAGATAAATCAGACCAGGTACCATCTGGTGAGGAACCCTCCGCCATTCGTGAATGGGTGGAACCGGCGGAAGAAGAAGAAACATCCACACCGGGAGCTGATGAAGAGACCATGGAAACCGCCCGCAAGGTTGTGGTGGATTTGTTGGATAAAATGAAAGTTCGGGCAAAAGTGACTGCCCGTCTGGTTCCCCCGGAGGATGACAAAGATCGTTCCTTGGTTTTGGTTGAGGTGGAAGGAAATGACCTTAGTATTTTGATTGGAAGACGGTCGGAAACATTAAATGCCCTGCAATATATCACCAGTTTGATTGTTTCCAAGCAAGCCGGACGCTGGGTTCCTTTGATGATTGATGTTCAAGGGTGCCGGGGACGCCGGGAACGACAGCTTCGGATGATGGCTCGGAAAATGGCGGAACAGGCAGTCTCCACGGGACGAAGGCAGATCCTGGAGCCGATGCCCGCCAATGAGCGGCGAATCATACACCTGGAGTTACGAAATCATCCGCTGGTCACTTCGGAAAGTATTGGTGAAGAACCCAACCGCAAGGTGACGATTAAATTAAAAGAGCCCCAAAAAGAATAAACATCCTGAATTGATTGACAGTGGATCTGACTCGCAGACAGATATTTGATCTGCGAGTCAATTTGTTAATCAACGAAAAAACAATCAACTGGCTTGTTATAATATAATTTTCAAGGAGAGTTCATATGCGCGCAGTTGACATCATTATTAATAAACGGGACAACCTGGAGTTGTCAAAGCAGGAGATAGAATTTTTCATTCAGGGTATCACCAATGGTGAAATACCTGATTACCAGGCAGCTGCCTGGGCAATGGCAGTATTATTGAATGGGATGTCGGAGCGCGAAACCACAGACCTCACCCTGGCGATGGCGCATTCTGGTGAAGTATTGGATTTATCAAGGGTTGTCTCCATCGCAGTGGACAAACATTCCACGGGAGGAGTAGGTGACAAGACCACATTGGTCGTTGAACCCCTTGTTGCTGCCTGCGGACTTCCAGTTGGGAAAATGTCCGGAAGAGGGCTGGGATTCAGCGGGGGTACCCTGGATAAAATGGAATCGATACCCGGTTTTCGGGTCAACCTGAGCCGGGAGGAATTTCTACAAAAGTTGGGGACTGAAGGTCTGGTTTTGGCAGGTCAATCCGGTGATTTGGCTCCAGCGGATGGAAAACTATATGCTCTGCGGGATGTGACAGGTACCGTACCATCCATACCCTTGATTGCTTCTTCCATCATGAGCAAAAAAATTGCAGCAGGTGCCCAGTCCATTATTCTGGATGTTAAAGTAGGTGTGGGGGCATTCATGAAAACTCTCCCGGATGCACGTAAACTGGCGGAAATGATGGCAGCCATTGGAAGATTGAGCGGACGGAAGGTTATTGCTTTATTGTCGGATATGAATCAACCGCTGGGGCATGCGGTAGGCAACGCTCTGGAGGTACGGGAAGCAATTGATACGCTTCACGGAAGTGGACCGGATGATTTTAAAGAACACTGCCTGGTGGTCGCCAGCCATCTCCTTGTAATTGGGGATCAAGCTGCCACGCTGGATGAAGCTCGGGATTTGGCAGAAAAAACGTTAATAAATGGAAAAGCCTGGCAGCGATTTCGGAAATTGGTAATGAGCCAGGATGGAAACGTAAGATATGTTGATGAACCGGATCGGTTACCATCAGCTCCGTTAATTGAAACTATAAATTCTGAACGTTCCGGATATTTATCCTGGATCGATGCCCGTGAGATTGGTGAGACCTCGGTTGAGCTCGGAGCGGGACGGGCACGAAAGGAAGATCTCATCGATCATGCGGTTGGCGTCGTCGTCCACCACAAAGTGGGCGATTATCTAAAAACGGGTGAGGAGTTATTCACCATCCATGCCAATGATCCTGAAAAAATGACGGCAGCCCGAATTCGTTTACTGGCAGCCCACCGATGGAGTGATTCTCCCTGTGAATCACTGCCATTGTTTTATGGAGTCATCCAGTAGAGGCTTGAGGTTTGGTGGATTTTGTGGCATAATTTGAATTATTAAAATTAAAAAGCTGTGATGGAAACGAGTAAGTTCATGCGGAACTGGCAGCGAACCCGGAACAGGTGAGAGCCGGGGCAGCCCAAAGAACTGAAAATCCTTCCGGAGCTGTAAACTGAACGCAGAAATATCAGCCAGTAGGTGCACCGGATTCGCCAACCGTTATTCAAGGCGCAGGTATGATCTGTCAAATCAGATGTACTTGAAAAGTGCTCAATGTGCCGATGATTGGCATGGAGAGAAACAGGGTGGTACCGCGGGTTGCCTCTCGTCCCTGGTGACGAGGGCAATTTATTTTAAATGCAATGTTTTTGGAGGATGAATGTTTAAACCAGTTTCACCCAGGCTCAATGTGACCATCCTTGAAGAATCGGTTCTCCGGTTTTGGAAGGCACATGATATCTTTCACGAAACCCTGCGGCAACGTGAGGGGGCACCGGAATATGTATTTTATGAAGGTCCACCAACAGCCAACGGACGCCCAGGGGTTCATCATGTTTTGGCGCGGGCTTTCAAGGATATCTTTCCGCGTTATAAGACAATGCAGGGTTATCATGTCAGCCGGAGGGGTGGGTGGGATACCCACGGTTTACCGGTGGAACTTGAAGTTGAGAAAAGGTTGGGATTTACCAGTAAACATCAAATCGAAGAGTATGGAATCGACCGGTTCAACGCACTATGCCGGGAATCCGCTTTTGAGTATATCCAGGAATGGGAACGATTGACTGACAGAATTGGTTATTGGGTGGATTTAAATACAGCCTATGTCACCTATACCAACGAATACATGGAGAGTGTTTGGTGGATTTTGAAAAATTATTGGGATCGGGGACTTCTCTACCAGGGATTCAAAGTTGTGGCGTATTGCCCGCGCTGTGGAACTCCGTTATCAGACCATGAAGTGGCACAGGGTTATGCTGATGCTGATGATCCTTCAGTATTTGTCCGCATGCCGCTGGTGGACGTGCCCAATACATCCCTCCTGGTCTGGACAACCACACCCTGGACCCTGACTGCCAATGTGGCTGTTGCAGCTTCTCCAAATGTGGAGTATGTAACAGTGGAACATCAATTGCCGGAAGGTGGTGTGGAACGGTTGATTCTGGCAGAGCCTCTTCTGGAAAAAGTGTTTGGAGAGGAAAAGATCCGGATCGTGGAGCGATTTAAGGGCAAACATTTGAAAGGCAGGCAGTATCGACCTTTATTCACATTCCTGCCTCCTGACAAGCCGGCACACTTCGTAATCATGGCGGATTTTGTCACAACCGATGATGGTACAGGTCTGGTTCATATTGCACCGGCATTTGGCGCTGATGACATGAATATGGCACTGGAACACAACCTGCCGGTTCTAATGACAGTTGCCCCGGATGGAAAATTTATCCCGGAAGTACGCTCCTGGGCGGGAGTGTTTGTCAAGGAGGCGGATCCATCCATCATTGAAGATCTGGCGAGGAGGGGCTTGTTATTTCATGCTGGAACGTACACCCATACCTATCCGTTTTGCTGGCGATGCGATACTCCTTTGTTATATTATGCCCGTCCAACATGGTACATTCGGACGAGCCAATTTAAGGACCGGTTGGTTGCCTTGAATGATGACATCAACTGGTATCCGGGACATATCAAGAACGGCAGGTTTGGGAATTGGCTTTCCAACAATGTGGATTGGGCATTGGGGCGTGAACGGTACTGGGGGACTCCATTGCCAGTTTGGGAATGTGAGGATTGTCATCACCAGGATTGCGTCGGTTCTGTTGCAGAATTATCTGAAAAGGCAGGTAAAGACCTGAGTGACTTGGATTTGCATCGACCCTACGTGGATGAAATCCGCTGGCGGTGTGAAAAATGCGGGGGGAAGATGCAGCGGGTGCCGGAATTAATTGATGTCTGGTTCGATTCAGGCTCAATGCCGGTTTCACAATGGCATTATCCATTTGAGAACAAGGATGAATTTCGTCAACAATTCCCAGCTGATTTTATTTGTGAGGCAGTGGATCAAACCCGAGGTTGGTTCTATACCCTGCATGCCATCAGCACACTGTTGTTTGACCAGGCATGTTTCAAGAATGTCATCTGCCTGGGATTAATCCTGGATGGTGAAGGGCAGAAGATGTCCAAGCACCGCGGTAATGTTGCCAATCCATGGGATGTTGTAAATCAGTATGGTGCAGATGCAATGCGTTGGTATCTGTATACCGCTTCACCTCCCGGTCAGGAACGGCGCTATTCGATGGAATTGGTGGGAGAAATTGTCCGAAACTTCACATTGACGTTATGGAATACCTACTCCTTCTTCGTCAATTACGCCAATCTGGATGGATGGAAACCCGAACCGGGCATCACGCCGGAGTACAGCTTACTGGACAGATGGCTGCGCTCTTCGTTACATACCCTGGTCCGGGATGTTACCGATGCACTTGAGAATTATGATGTACTGGGAGCAACCCGCCCCATTGAGACGTTTGTTGACCAACTATCCAATTGGTGGTTGAGACGTTCCCGGAGACGTTTCTGGAAAACCGAGTCGGATTCTGACAAACAGGCTGCGTATGCAACATTGTATGAAGCACTTGTTACTTTATGCCACTTGTTGGCGCCGACAATGCCATTCCTGGCTGAAGAACTGTATCAAAACTTGGTGCGCTCTTATAATCAATCAGCTCCCATGTCGATCCATCTGGCTCCCTGGGTTGAAGTGGATGAATCAGCCATTGATGAGAACCTCAACCGTGAGAATTCTCTTGTGATGCGCCTGGCTTCGGTTGGTCACGCTGCCCGAAATAAAGCAAACCGCAAGGTGCGCCAACCCCTGGCTGAGGTGGCATTCTCAGTGGCGAATGTCGATGAAGTGCGGATTGTGGAAACATATGCAGATGTATTGGCGGATGAATTGAATGTCAAGAAGGTTCGCACCCTGGATGCAGCAGGAGAAGCAGTGGCGTATTCTTTGAATCCATTACCAAAACAGTTGGGACAAAAGTATGGCAGTCGATACCCGGCAATCCGCAAGGCATTGCTTGAAACCAACTCAGAAGAAGCCGCCCGAACTCTGATGGCTGGAGAGCCGCTGCAGTTGATTGTAAACGGAGAGAATCTTGAAATCCTGCCGGATGAGGTCGAGGTTCGCGCCCAGGCGAGGGAAGGTTTTGCTGTGGCAGCTGATGGAGCTTACCTGGCTGCTTTGGTGACAGAATTGACACCTGAATTGATCAACGAGGGATTGGCGCGGGAATTTGTCCGCCGTGTGCAGGATTTACGCAAGACTGCCGAGCTTGAAATCTCGGATCGTATAAGGCTTTATTATCAAGCCACACCGGGATTAATCAAAGCCGTTGATGCCTTCGAGGATTACATTAGGACTGAAACATTGGCAGTTGAATTGAGCCGTGGGAATCCACCCGGAAATTCAACCTCCATCCAAGATCAATTTGACGGCGAAGAATTGACTCTCAACCTGATCAAAGCTTGATGGGATAAATACAGCCAGATGGGTCAATTAATCAATACCCATCTGGCTGACTGTCCTTGAATTTCAGGGGGTACAATATATATATGATTGGTTGGCTGGCTCTTCCGTTCCGCTCAAGACTTGCCCAGGAATGGCTGGTAATTCAGACCATCTCCATCATCACAACCGCAGGTTTGTACATTCAATTTCGTTCTATTTGGGGCGTAACCCCTGCCATCCATTGGGTAATAGGTGCATTCATTACACTGATTTATCCCCTGGCAATCCTGCGTAGTAATCTTCGCCATCATCGTCCTTCAGAAGAGGATAAAAGGTACCCTTCTTTGGGATGGGGGATCTGGATTTCATTCTTGCGGGGATTACTTCTTTCATTCCTGGGTGGATTTATCGTAGCTGGAACTCCATCCGGTTGGTTGATTTGGCTTCCACCTGGTTTAATTTTTATGGTGATTTTTCTTGACTTCCTGGAAAGATGGATCGACAGGACAGTTGCCAAACCATCCATTCTTGGAAACCGAATATATATCCATATGGGGGGTCTGGCTTTATTGGCAGGCTCGATCGTTGCTGTCAGGTTTGCTGAAATTCCAATATGGTTTTCACTGACAGGGATCCTTCGTTATGCCTGTTTGATTATTCAATGGCTGAAAAAAAATTCAAAGTGGGATTGCGAGAAACCAAATCCTGGTTTGATCCGCCAGGTACAGGAAACTGTCTTACTGGGTTGGATTGGATTTGCCCTCATGCCGAATTTTTCTCCTCCAGCGACTGGTGTAATTGGATTAATTCTTTTACTTCCCTATCTGCTGGGTACCTTCAGTGATTTTCGTAGTTCATTGGGGAAAAATGAACTGCCTTTTCTGCCAAAACCACCCCATTGGTTCACAGCCTGGTTTCCTCTCCTTCCCCGGCTGGGTTTGGTGATTTCCATGGCAGTTATTTATTTTTTGGGATTACTAAAGGGGATGGATGCAGGCTGGTTGATCCTGGCAGGATCCATTCCTCTCTGGGCGTTGATTGGTATTGCTGGACGATTTACAGGGGCATTAACGACAATTCTCATGGGAATTTCGGTTTCATCAAGTGGGAGTTGGCTGAATATGACAGCTCTGATATGCGGGGGATTAATCATGATCCTGGGTACCGGATTGTATTCTCTATGGAAACCTGAATACTATATATTGGGAATCAAGACGACTCCTGGCTGAGCGGGATGGAAAGCCTGATTACCAACTCAAACAGGGCATCCGATTAATGCCCCATTCAAAACGCGGTAAAATGATGTATTGTACCCTGTGGAGGTTTTATTGAAACGCCAAATTCAAGATTATTTAATATTGTTTTTGCCCGTGGGATTGATTATCATTTTGGATCAATTAACAAAATCATGGGTGCGGTCAAACCTGGCTCTGGGGCAAAGCACGGGACCAGAATGGCTTTTACCGTATGTCCGAATCGTTCACTGGTATAA
The DNA here is from genome assembly GCA_937863865.1 of uncultured Anaerolineaceae bacterium. Lineage (GTDB taxonomy): Bacteria > Chloroflexota > Anaerolineae > Anaerolineales > Anaerolineaceae > CALMHE01. Next base: position 8,720 of record CALMHE010000100.1, read on the forward strand.
CACTGGTGTTGCCTTTGGCATGTTCCAGGGAATTGGAAAATTCTTCATAATTTTAGCGATCATTATTTCGATCGCCATTATATTTTATTTCCCGCGCGTTCCCCGGCAGGATTGGGCGTTGCGTATTGCGTTGATCATGCAAATGGCGGGAGCTTTGGGAAATCTGATTGATCGGGTTACGGTTGGTCATGTGACAGATTTCATCGCAATTGGTAATTTCCCCACTCAGGTGGGACTTAAGTCTTCAGATATTTTGAAATTTCCTGTATACCCAATCATTGATGTGTGGTGGCTGCTATGAACAACAGTCCCAAACATCAATAGCTTGATAGCTTGGAGCTGGTAATTTGTTTTCTTTTCCAAAGGATTGAAGATGGCAGATATCTTGTATGAGTGCGAGGTTTGTAAAA